>NZ_JBHIRD010000015.1:0-39355 GCF_042196905.1 Bartonella sp. AA89HNZF | reverse complement strand
TCCTTCTTTCGATATCTTTCTCATCTGACGCTCCATAAAAAAAGCCCCACAAAAGTGGAGCTGGATAAAAATGTTTTCTTATGATCTCTATTGACTATGCTCTTTGATCAGCTGCTCGACTTCGTCAACACCAAAGCCAAGCTGAAAGAGCGGCGCATATTCACTTTCCTGTAATTCATACTGACAACGCTTTTCGACAAAATCACCATTTGAATCAAACGGTATTTCTGTTGTTCGACAAACCTTATGCGTATCATCTTCTACCCCCTCTTCCCCTTCACTGAGTTCTTTGACAAAAAACCAATAAAAACGCGTTGTCAAAAGCATCTCTAGCCTTCTTACTGTTTCAACTTTGTCAAAAGAAAGCATGTTCAGATAATCTTGCTTGCTATTTAAATGTTCTGGATAATCTATCATCTACCCCTCCTAAACAAAATGCCGTGGATAACTACAGCCACGGGCGCCAGCCGATTCATAAATGGCATTCCGTATAATAACTGCACGCAGATGTGAATTGATATTCGTACTATCAGTCCAGTCTCCACCAGCTAACAATGCATACATATCTTTTTTAAACTGTACATTTGGTGAGGTTCCAGTTACCGTTTGCATGAAACAAACATCTCTCACAAATTGCCAAACATAACCGCAACCATCTTCACAACCGATATGCGAAATCATCCGTATATTTGCCGTATTCTTATGACCTCCAGAATGTTTTGGTGAAGGTGCTTTTTTGCCTTGAATCACACCACCTTCATTACTTCCATACATCGCAGAGGTAAATTCTGTATTATTGAGCAAAGCCTTCTTAACACGCAGCATATCCGATATGTGATCTGTTTGTAGGCGGTTCGTCGTAATAGGAACATTATACGCAGAGCGGGTATTGTGACCCGTCCCTGACTGAAGATAAATATCAACCCAAAGATCTGTAGAGGGGTCATAAACCATACCTTCTGGTGAACTATGCGGACGGTGATTGAGACACCAAACTGAATTGGGTAAAATATCCCCTGCTCTATAACCAGACAATGAATGACCGGAAATCGTACCAACATCCGCACAGAGCGTATGGAACCCTCCTATCTTTCGCGAATTACTCACTGTGTAATTCCTTGGATACGTAGAGTTTTCTGATAAAACAAATTTATGAGACTGTCTTCCATCAGAAACCAAATAAACATAATAATCCTTCCCCGCCGAAATAGAAGAAACGTTTATTATTGTATCTGCCGTATAACTTGCAACCAAAGTATCATTGCCTAATGCCAAGGTTATACGCGTTCCTTTCTAGCTTATTATAAGCGTTTTTTTAATAGAAAACAGTGAAATATTTGAAGACAGTTATTTAACATTGGATATTTTTTACAAAAAATTCTTTTTATAAAGAATAAAACTGTAAAAAAGAGAATAACCAAAAACAAAATGATATTGTAAAATAATGAGAAGCTATTTTAGAAAATACAGCATTACTATCTTTTGTTATTTCTCACAAATTTAATGCTTAAAATCTCAAAATAAAACTTTTGAACATAAAATGATAAGTAAAAATAATGCAACAATATCAAACAAAGGGATGTATGTTATAAGTCACTCGTATATTTCAAAATGCGAGTTCTAATAGGATTTAAAATATTATAGCTCAAACACTGCCCAGCAAATTCATACTGAAAAAATCCTATTATCCCCTTCCCTCTTAATAATGCCGCCAAACATCTCTAAAAACTTTAAAACAAATAAAATTGCACTTTCTCTTCTGTAAAATTGATCATGCTCTTTGCTCTCTATGAACAATAGGCTCTATACTTGCTTCAAAAAACTCCTTTGTATAATCGTGTTGCGCATGTAGATTACGCAATTCATCATTGCTAAGCTCTTCAAGAATAATCCCTTTATGCATAATTCCAACACGTTCACAAATATGTGCAACAACAGCAAGATCATGGGATACCATTAAGTAAGTAAGCTTTTTTCTCACGCGCAGTGATTTCAACAAATTTAAAATTTCAGCCTGTACCGACACATCCAATGCAGATGTTGGCTCATCAAGCAATAACACCTCTGGCTCAATAATTAAAGCACGTGCAAGAGCAATACGCTGACGCTGCCCTCCAGACAACTCATGAGGATAACGATAAAGAAATGAAGAATCTAAACCAACGGAATCTAAAGCATCCTCCACACGCTCTCTTTGATTATCCATCCCATGGATTTTGAGCGATTCAGAAAGAACCGTATGGACCATTTTTCTTGGATGCAGCGAAGCATAAGGATCTTGAAAAACCATTTGAATACAGCGTAAAAAATCCTTACTTCTTTTCTTTTCAACTTCTTGTCCAGCAAAAAGGAACTTTCCACTATAATCTGGAATGAGCCCCACCAATGTATTCAAAATAGTTGACTTTCCACATCCAGATTCACCAATCAAACCATAAGCTTCACCACGCTTAATATGAAAATTAACATTTTTAACAACTGTTACTGCCTTATGCCTGTGCCCAAAAGTTACAGATAAATTAGAAACATCAATAATATTCTCACAATTTGTCATGAGGAACCTCCTCAACACCATTAACAATCGTAGGATTATACAACCAATCAGGATCACGCTCAGGAACAGCCAAAATATCAACTGGATTATCAAGCCGTGGCAAACTCGCGAGCAACGCCTTTGTATAAGGATGACAAGCGTGAGACAAATCAGAAGCAGGCAACTCTTCTAACACACGGCCCGCATACATCACCAAAATACGATCACAAAAATCAGCAATCATATTTAAATCATGACTAATGAAAATAAGTCCCGTTCCAGATTTTGTCACAAGTTCATCTAATACAGATAAAACTTGTCGTCTGACCGTAATATCAAGTGCAGATGTTGGCTCATCGGCAATAATTAAATCAGGTTTTGGAATGAGCATCATTGCAATCATCACGCGCTGCCCCATCCCCCCAGATATTTCATGAGGAAAGAGACGCATCACATGTTCAGGATCACGAATATGAACAGATTCTAACATAGATATGGTGCGCTCCCTCGCTTCAGCTTTTGAAACACGGTAATGAATACGGTAAGCCTCCATAATCTGTTCCCCGATCCGTATTAATGGATTAAGTGAATATTTTGGATCCTGTAAAATCATTGAAATACGTTTCCCACGGATTTTTCGCATCTGAGGTTCACTTGCAGCCAATAAATCAACATCCTCAAAGCGCATTTTTTTAGCTTTAACAATGGCTGCTTTTGGACTCAACCTTAGTATTGCGCGCCCAGTCATCGATTTTCCAGATCCGGATTCACCAACAATTCCAATTTTTTCTTTTCCAACAGAAAAACTAACGCCACGCACAACTTCTGAAATGCCGCGCGTTGTAGGAAAAGAAATACGTAAATCTTCTACTTCTAATAATTTATTACCCATTGCGTGGATCCAATACATCACGAAGACCATCACCTAAAAGGTTGAAAGCAAGACTTGCAAATAATATTGCACAGCCTGGTATTGCCGCCAACCACCAATTTGTCATCATAAATTCCCGCCCTGAAGAAAGCATCGCACCCCATTCAGGACTTGGAAGTTGAGCTCCCAACCCTAAAAAACCAAGACCAGCAGCCGTTAAAATAATTCCAGACATATCCAAAGTTAATCGTACAATCACTGAAGGAATACACATGGGTGCAACATGAAACAAAATAATTCGCCAAGCAGAGGCCCCTTGCAGGCGAACTACAGAAACATAATCAGAAGAACGTATTGTCAAAGTCTCAGCACGTGCTAAACGTGCAATTGGTGGCCATGCTGCAATTGAAATTGCAATAGAAGCATTTTCGATCCCTGGTCCCAATGCGGCTGAAAATGCAAGAGCTAAAATCAAACCTGGAAAAGCAAGAAAAATATCGACAATGCGCATGAGCACAGTATCAACCCATCCGCCCATATAACCAGATACAGTTCCAACAATAAGCCCTATTGGACCTACAATAACTGTTGTAAGAAAAACAACATAAAGAGTAATACGGGAACCAAAAACAAGGCGACTAAAAATGTCACGTCCCAATTCATCTGTTCCAAAATAATGCGCCATAGAGGGTGGCTGTAACCGATGCCCTAGATCATTGCTAAGAAAATCATGCGTAGCAATCCAAGGAGCAAAAAATGCACATATGATAATAATACAAATAATAAGCAGACCGAATACAGCCGAAAAGTTATGAAAAAACTTAGCCAGTGCGTGATAAATTCTTTGTATGTTCGCTTGAATTATGGAGTTTGGAACAGGATCGTTTAACCAACTACCCAAAGAAGATGATGATTGCGATTTATGATGATTACTTACTGTCATATTCAACGTGTCCTTGGATCAAAAATGCGATAAAGCAAATCAGAAAATAAATTAATGGCGACAAAGATAAATCCTACAAGCAAAGTACATCCTACAACTGCATTCATATCTCCGGCTAAAAGAGCATTTGTCAAGTAATGTCCAAAACCAGGCCAAGCAAAAACTGTCTCAGTTAAAACAGCCCCTTCTAATAAAAAAGCATAAGAAAGTGCAACAACGGTAATAATTTGAACAGCAGCATTTCGAAAGGCATGCCCCCAAACGGTTCGCGCCCACGATAATCCCTTTACACGTGCAGTAATGATATATTCCTGATTAAGCTGCTCAATCATAAACCCACGAGTCATACGGCTAATATAAGCCATAGCACCGAAAGCCAAGATCAAAGCAGGCATAATAACGTGACTAAAAACATTACCAAAAGCCTCCCATTTTCCTTGGCTTGCAGTATCCCAAAGGAAAAATCCTGTTTTTGGTTCAAAAGAATATTCATAAAGAAAATCAAGTCGTCCTGGGCCACCAATCCAGCCAAGCTTGGCGTAAAATATTAACAACGCCATTAATCCGAGCCAAAATGTTGGAGTAGAATAACTTACAAGTGTAAAAACACGGACAACATAATCAATAAATGAATCGCGATACATTGCTGCAAAAACACCAAATGGAATTCCAAGACTTGTGCCAATAACAATAGCAACGGTTGCAAGCTCTAATGTTGCAGGAAATACACGCATAATATCGGCTAGAACAGGTCGCCCAGAAGTTAAAGCATCTCCAAAGTCAAACAAAAATACATTATGAAGATACTTCCAATATTGGACAATCAACGGCTTATCAAGACCCAGCTTATAATACATTGCATCATAAGCTTCCTGACTGATATTATCACCAAGAATAGACAGAACTGGATCTAGAGGAAGAAGATGACCAAGAAAAAAAGTGATCGTCACCAACCCAAGCAATGTGATAAAAACTGAAATAAGAAGTTTCAATCCTTTGCATAAAAAATCCCATAAAAATAATTTTTTCTGCTTTTCTGATACAGCTCTTTCAGTCTCTGAAAGTGGCAAAACCATTATAAAAATCCCCTCTGTAGCGACAAAACATAAAGCAAATACCTTTTTATATAACAAAACAATCTCTTATTAAGCATGTTCTACAATCCTTTTCTATAACATGCTTCTTTTTATTTTTCTGCTTCATTGTAATAAAGTCTATAACTGTTCCAAATCCATTTTTTGACATCAGGCCCCATACCAACGGTATAATATGTCTGAAATAAATAAACCATAGGACCATGCTCTAGCACATAATGCTGTAAAGTACGATATTGCATGATACGCTTATTGGGGTCTTTCTCAAACAAAGCATCCATCACCATGTTATTAACATTTTCATCATAATACCCAGCGCGCCAAGCTAAATACATATTGTGCTTTTTTGTAAATGTTGGATCAGGGTTAAACACGTGATTTAATGAAGCAGGATGTCCATCAGGATCGGCGCTCCCCCACCCCATAAGTGCAGTATCATAATTTCCACCACGTACACGGCTCAACAATTGATTTTGTGCCATTTTTTCAATTGTAAGCTCAACACCAATTTTGCGTGCATTGGCTTGAATAGACTGTGCAACAGACGACATATAACTAAGGCTTCCAACTAAAAGATTAGCTTTAAACCCATTAGGATAACCAGCTTCAGTAATCAGTTGTTTTGCTTTTTTCAAATCCAACTGAAAAGGCAACCCTTCTTTTTCATCCAACGCACCTGGAACACCCAAGGACATATAAGTTGCCCGAGGAATAGCAATCCCTTTCAAAACAGTTTTCCCAAGACCTTCATAATCAACTAAATAACGAAGTGCCAATCTGACCTTTTCATTCGCAAAAATTGCATTCTTATTATTTAACGATAGGTAAATAATCTGCGGACGCAAAACACGACTAATTTTGACTGGTCCTCCCTTTTTTTCAAGATCTAAAATATCCTCTGAAGAAAGATCACGCACTATATCCACATCACCTTTTTCCAAAAGAAGTCTTTGACTTGATGAATCCGCTACATGCTGCACAACAATCTGCTTAATTTTAGGCACATCGCCCCAATAATGTTGTGTCGCCTCTAACACAACTTTATCTCCTGGAGACCAGCTCACCAATTTATAAGGTCCAACACAAGCTGAATGTGTTGCTAAATATTTATTCCCCATATCACCTTTAATACTCTGTGCTTCAATTGTTTTCCGATCAAGCAAAGCAGAAGCATAAGATTGTCCAATAACAGTCAATATGAGCTGAATAGGATAGGGTTTATCTAATTTTAATTGTAAAGTCTTATCATCAAGAGCCTGAATATTTGTTTCAATATTGTTTTTGGTAAATCCATAATCCATTAAAGATTGAGCATAGCTTAATCCTAATTTTATAATCCGTCGCATCGACCATACCAGATCTTGCGCTGTGGCCGTCCTTCCGTCATTAAACTTTAAATCATCACGAAGATGAAAGACTATTCTTTTGCCATTATCTAAAACGTCCCAAGATTTTGCCATAGCAGGACGAATTTTTGTAGGATCATGCTCATCATATTGTACTAACGCGCTGCAAATATTCGTCAATAACTCACTCGTCACAACCTCAACAGTTTGCGCTGGATCAAAACTACTAATTGAATCAATATTCCATGCCATTACCAATATATCTTTAGATGAGGCACTGAATGCCGATGTTACAGCCCCATTAAAAAAAACGATTGAGCTTAATAAAATAGAAAATTTTTTTAATATTCTTTGTTTTCCCATTTTATCTCTTCCTTTTGTATTCTTCTACCTTTTCACACAAAGTGATTGTGATTTTGCTCTTTCACCTTTTAAATAGCATAGCATTAGACATCAATTTCATTTAATCAAACTAAGCATCTATAAAATAATTTTCTTGTACATCAGTCTATATTCGGGATGCAGAGAATCTATAACCATAAACAAAGATCCTCCCCAATATAACTTTCTATATTCATCGCTCCCTATAAACGATCTTAATTATATACTGCTACTACACAAACATCCCTCACGTTTCATCCTTAAAAAACTGAAGAGCTTTATATGGGAGAATATTTTCATCATGCAATTATGATTAAGCTCTTTTTAGCTTTGATAACACTAAAAAGACACACTTATTTTTCAATTTTACTATAAAAAATACGCGGCGCACTATTCCAAACCCATTTTTTGACATCAGGTGTCATCGCTATAGCGCTATATTGCTGATAAATAAACGCATAAGGTCCTTTTTGCATCAGTTCACGTTGTAAATCAGCATAAAGATGCGCCCGTTTTTGCGGATCTTTTTGAAACAATGCTTCTTCAACTTTTTGATTCATCTCGGCATCAAAATACCCATGCTTCCAACTAGGATAGGCGGTATTTTTTGCCTCAAACCGATTATCAGGGTTATAAACAAGACGTGAAGCCATTGTATGGGGATCCGCAGAATCGTTATTCCATCCGAGAAAAGCCGTATCAAAAGCCCTTGCATTCACTTTTGAAAACAACTGTGTACCTGCCACACGTTCAATTTTAAGACGCACCCCGGCCTGTGCAGCACTATCCTGGAGTGACTGAGCAAGTAACAAAGTATAAGGAGCATTTGATACGAGAAAATTTGCCTCAAATCCATTCGGATAACCAGCCTCTGCTAAAAGCTGCTTGGCTTTTGCAACATCAAATGTAAAGGGTTGCCCCTCTTTTTCATCCAGAGCCCCAAAGTTACCAAGAGGAATAAAACTTGCCCGTGGAACACCAATCCCTTTGAGAAGTTTCTTGCCAAGACCTTCATAGTCAATAAGATAACGCATCGCCAAGCGTACTTTTTCCTTAGCAAAAATGGGATTTGTCGTATTAAATCCCCAATACATCATAGTTGGTTCTAACACTCTATCAACTTTAATATCTGTTGTTTTTTGCAGATCTGCAAGATCTTCAGGGGTCAAATTACGAGCAACATCAATATCATGTTTTTGCAACAACAAACGTTGTGTTCCTGACTCCACAACATGACGAATGAGAATCTGCTTCAGTTTAGGCGCTTGTCCCCAGTAGTGGGAACTTGCACGTAACAAAAGCGCTTCTCCAGGGCGCCAACTTTTTAACTGATAAGGACCAACACAAGCGGCATGACTCTTCAAATACTGATTTCCCAGATCGCCATCTTTTTCGTGCTTCATAATCGTCTTACGATCAAGCAAAGCTGTTGCTGGACTTGCAACAATATTATTAAGAATAAGCTCTGCTGGATAAGGCTTATCAAATTTCATCACCACTGTTTTCTTATCTGGGGCTTGCAAAGCATCATCAACATTTTGCTCTGTAATTCCATATTCATTAAAAATTGCCGCATTGGTCATCTTCAATTTGACAATCCGCTTCATACCCCAAACAAGATCATTGGCATTGGCTGATCGCCCATCATTAAACTTCAAACCATCACGCAAATGAAAAGTAATCACCGTACTGTGATCATCCCCTGAAACATCCCAATGTGTAGCTAATGCCGGAACCATTTTAGCAGGATCACCCGTTGCGGTACTGACCAAACTATCACAAACATTGCGAACAATTTCACTTCCATAAACATCATTAAGTTGGGCGGGATCAAATGTACTAATTGCATCAAGGTTCCAAGCCATCAAAAGAGTATCAGCCGGTGTTTTTGCTGAAACTTGTTGTGCAACTATCCCCAAAGCTATAAAAGCAGAAACAAGAGAGCTGCTATTCTTTAATATCTTTTTCTTCAAGTTCATAAACTTTCCCCTTTATTTATTTTTTATCAATTAATGACGCTGAAATAATATAGCAAATTTATAATTATAACATTGAATAAATACGTTTTAATCGCCTATATTTCTAATCACCTATACAGAGTCATCATAAATTCATTGACTTACGTCTCAATAAACCATAGCAAACATGCAATATATGTTTTGCTAACCAGTATTACATTCTTTTCATAACATCTTTGCATATGATAATGCACTATATCAGTTCCCTATTAATCATCAATAAGCCTTGTCGCCCCAAAAAAATAGTGAGCTTTTAAAAAATCATTACGCAACAATTTATGAATTCATTATTCTATTCCTTTAGGCGATATTTAAAATAAAATATGCAAACTTTAAAAATAGTCATCCCCCTCAAACACTCAATTTCAAGATACGACGCATCTTTATTACATGACCAAAACGGCACTGAAACAGCAGAAAGACATAAGAAAATATCTTTTCTAAAACGCCACCCCCACAAAAATCTGCTTAATCTTTTGAAAACTAAGTGCCAAAAGTTTTACGTTTTTACCAACAAAACCAAACGCGTTAACAAAGATAAAGGAAAAATGAGAAGAATCATTCCCTCCACGCTTTATCTTTTGAGATAATAAAGCTTACAATCAAAAAAATATACACTAAAATGTATCTCCCCATTGATAAAAACAAAACTCATTAGACGCTCCCCCCAAAGACATAACGAATATAAACCCTTCTAAACTTTAGTGTGCATCATTGCTTTACCACTATAAAGATAGAACAGAAAACAACATACCGCAATAGAACTCTCGTTTCCAGCGGAAACATACAGAGATTCAACGAAGCAATGTAGTGGATACAAACTTGCATAAGCTTCATCATCTTCCAAAAAATTGGAGCGCACACGCGGCAAGATCACACTCTAATAGAGAAAAACTATCAGATAATAAAACCTAACACAAGCAGCTTGAGTCATTTAACTTCAATTTTTCATCGCTGCATTTCATTTTTATTGCTTAGGTAAGCATTGAGCAATCGATCTATATACAAATAACCAACAGCCATACAAGCAAAGTAAAAGAATGCAACAACAGCATCCCCATCTAAAAAACACTTTGCATTCGTCAATAAACATGAATAAAACATTCATTAATTATAACGGTCATGTCATTAACAGAAATAAAAACACCTATTCTGAAACCATTACCAATGCTAAAGACTGTTGCACAACATTGAGAGCTAGTAAATGTGTGATGATGCCGATTTGTTCCTTCATAAGCTTAAAGATGGAATGCAACAATGGGTTTACTATCATACCATTCACGAACAGCGTTGCAAAATGGGCTTTGGTGTAACTAGATGTTTCTTTAAAATATACAAGACATTACCATTATCTAACTTCAGATACATGACAATTAGATATCACTTCTTTTTGCATCTGTTTTTTCATCTTCAAAATTATCGCTTTGTCGTTTTGATTGCCAACAACCGTAAAAAATCATCAATCTTGTATAAGTTTGTATATTTCAATTATCTTATACAATGGAGTGCATAATCTGTACATTTATTAAATAATTCAATTATTAGCCTATTGATCATTGCTTTCACGAACGCGACTTTACCAATTTATCGACAAAAACATCCTTCAAGATGATCATTGACAATCCCTACGGACTGCATAAAAGCATAACAAATCGTTGGACCAATAAATGTCCAGCCACGTTTCTTTAAATCTTGAGAAAGACGAAGAGAAGCAGGTGTTATGGGATGAGCCAACAGTGTTTGAAAGTCTATCTTTTCATAATGTTCTGATTGTGGTGGCTGAAAAGACCAAAAATAGTGGGACAAACTCCCCCACTCTATTATAATTTCTTGTGCTCTAAGTGCATTATTAAGTACTGATCGAATTTTTCCTTGATGGCGAACAATATCTTTGTTCTGCATCAACATTTGCACCTTTAACTCATCATAATGAGCAATTTTTTCAAAATCAAAATGATCAAATGCAATGCGAAAAGAAGAGCGTTTTTTTAAAATTGTCAACCAAGAAAGTCCTGCTTGAAAACCTTCAAGACAAATTTTTTCAAACAAACAAATATCCTCTACAACAGGCTTTCCCCATTCATTATCATGATAAGCACAATAAAGTGGATCAGTTCCGGCCCATGCGCAACGAATTTTTCCATCCACTCCCTTAAGAAGACCTTCCGCAAGCATGGCACTCACCGTAAAATAGAACGCCACCCAGTTGCACATTCACGGGCTCGTTTAAAAAAAACATCTCTCAAAGAGCACCCACTTCCATTTCACGGCGTCGATCATGAATGGTATAACGATAAAACCATTGAGCGCCCCCATCTTTACGTTTGTGAAGAAGCAAGCCAGCACCATCATTATATTTGCCATCCCCCAATAGTGTAACAGACCTTGCATTAAAACGGTTCATAAGAGCCATTTTTAGTCCTTTCTTGTACAGTTTTTACCCTCATGGGGCCCCCACTTGTAATGTGCAAGCAAGTGGTTTTGATTGATTCAAGATACACATATTTGCAATGAGAGAATCATACGTTATTCGGAGCTTTAATTCAATATGAATATTGCTAAATTATCTAATATAAATCAATATGTTGTTGTATTCAAAAGAGGGTTCCTTGATCATCGCTAGACGATTTTATTTGCTTGTGTTTTGAACGTTTAGCAGAAACAGGCTCTTGTGTTGCAACACTGATATCACCATCAAAAAAACGTAAATTTATTTGCCCCGTTTCAGGAATCTGTACCAACCGTTTGATGGGCTTATTCTCTTTCCCCAAAGCCAAAACAAAGCCGCGCTCCAAAATATTCTGATACGAAGTGCTTCTTAAAAGCCTAGAGGCTACCTCTAACCCAGCCCGTTGTTTTTCAACATTGCGCACAAAAGCACGCTGAAGACGTGCAGTATATTCCTTCGTATTGTGTTCTGCTTTTTCAGTATTAAGTAAACGCAGTGAAAGACGCACACCAAGTGCATGAAAAGAAAAACGTTTTTTATCATAGCTTACACAAAGAGCACGCTGCAAACGACTTGAAATTTCATCAAAACCTCGCCGTGGTAGAGCAAAAAGTTGATCAGCAGTCGGAAGAGCTCTTAGAGTAGCACGCAGTTTTTGTCGATAAAAATCAAAATAACGCGCAAGTCCCGTACGCAAACGTGCACCAAGCGATGCCACTAGCACCTCGAGATCAAGCTTAACAGGAACAGCCCGCTCTGCTGCGGCTGTGGGAGTTGGAGCGCGCCAATCAGCCACATAATCAATCAAGGTCCAATCCGTTTCATGCCCAACAGCAGAAATAACAGGAAGAGAAGAGTTATAAACAGCACGAACAACGGCTTCGTCATTAAATCCCCACAAATCTTCTAAACTTCCCCCTCCCCGCGCAACAATAAGAAGATCAGGCTTAGGAACAACGCCTCCTAAAGGCAACGCATTAAAACCTTCAACAGCAGCAGCGACTTCCCTCCCACTTGTTTCCCCCTGAACACGTACAGGCCAAACCAAAATATGCAAAGGAAAACGATCGGATATACGGTGAATAATATCACGAATAACAGCACCTGTTGGTGATGTTACAACGCCTATAATTCGGGGCATATAAGGCAAAGTTTTTTTCTTTGCTTCATCAAATAAGCCTTCTTCTAAAAACTTTTTCTTACGATTTTCAAGAAGTGTCATCAAAGCACCAACCCCTGTTGGTTCAAGAGCTTCAATGACAATTTGATATTTTGATGATCCTGGATACGTCGTAAGTTTACCAACAGCGACCACTTCCATCCCTTCTTCAGGAGGAAATTTGAGCTTTTCCATCACTCCACGCCAAATAACAGCTTCCAACCGCGCCTTATCATCTTTTAAAGCAAAATAAGCATGTCCTGAAGCATGAGCACCACGGTAACCTGATATCTCCCCACGCACCCGTACATAACCAAACTTCTCCTCAACAACACGCTTTAAAGCCCCAGCTATTTCGGAAACAGTAAATTCCGCAACATTCGTTGCACTTATTTTTTCATCAAATAAATTTGCCATTTTTCAATTCACAGAAATTGAAATATTAAGTCTTAACATTCACACAAACACATTTTTAATTTTAATGAAATTAACCTCCTCCCAACATCTCAAAGGATGGAGATTTCTACCAATCCACCGGACTAGCTTCTCACGGGGCAAGTTCCACTTGCTGACCACTCATGCGGTTTCCTGCATAGGCGCGGACAGCCCAAACCATGCCCTGTACTGATCACGGTATCTAAAAACACTTAATATGTAAAGCTTTTCATGCCTTATATCACCGCTCTAAACAACAGTGTTTTATGGCGTGATAGGATAAAAGAGCTCTTTAAATAGCGTATCTTGAAATTACATTCTATACACAACATATCAATGCGTTACTGATAAAGCTTCAACGTTTTGCAAAATTCTTACCCCCATACAAAACGCTGAAGTTATCATGATTTCATTCTTGTTGTATTTTACAGCATTAAAATCCACTTATTTTTCAATTGCACTATAAAAAATACGTGGAGCACTATTCCAAACCCATTTTTTGACATCAGGTGTCATCGCTATCGTATGATACGTCTGATAAATAAAAGCATAGGGTCCTTTCTGCATAAATTCACGTTGCAAATCAGCATACATTTGCGCCCGTTTTTGTGGATCTTTTTCAAATAAAGCATCCTGAACCTTTTGATTCATCGTTTCATCCAAATACCCATGGCACCAACTAGGATAGGCGGTATTTTTTGCCTCAAACCGATTATCCGGATTGTAAATAAGACGTGAAGCCATTGTATGAGGATCAGCAGAATCATTATTCCATCCGAAAAAAATCGTATCAAAAGCACGTGCAGAGAGTTTTGAAAATAATTGCGTCCCCACAAAACGTTCAATTTTAAAGCGCACTCCCACTTTTTTTGCATTATCTTGGAGAGACTGAGCAATAGGCAAAGCAAAAGGATAAGGAGATGCCCCTGCAAAAATATTGGCCTCAAAACCATCTGGGTAACCAGCCTCAGTTAACAGCTGCTTTGCTTTTTGCAGATCAAGTTTAAAGGGTTGTCCTTCTTTTTCGTCCAAAGCTCCAAGATTACCAAGAGGAATAAAGCTTGCCCGTGGAACACCAACATCTTTAAGAAGCGTCTTACCGAGTCCTTCATAGTCAATAAGATAATGCATCGCCAAACGCACTTTTTCATTGGCAAAAATTGGATTCGTCACATTAAATCCCCATATGATTACAGATGGCTCTAATACTCTTGCAACTTTAATATCCGTTGTAGCTTGGAGATCTGCTAAATCCTCTGGCAACAAATTACGTGCAACATCGATATCGTGTTTTTGCAACAATAAACGTTGTGTTCCAGGCTCCGCAACATGGCGAATTAAAATCTTATTTAATTTAGGTGCCTCACCCCAATAATTGGAGCTTGCACGCAACAAAATCCCTTCTCCAGGACGCCAGCTACTTATCTGATAAGGACCAACACAGGCAGAATGGCTTGCCAAATACCGATTTCCCAGATCACCATCTTGTTCATGTTTCATAATTGTCTCTCGATCCAACAAGGCAAGAGTACGACTAGTGGCAAAATGGCTAAGAATGAGCTCTGCTGGATAAGGTTTATCAAATTTCATCACCACCGTTTTCTCATCCGGTGCTTGAAAAGCCTCATCAACATTTTGTTCTGTAATACCATATTCATTAAATGTCGCCGCAGTAGCCATCTTCAATTTAACAACCCGCTTCATGCTCCAAACAAGATCATAAGCATTAGCAGAACGACCATCGTTGAACTTCAAACCATCACGCAAATGAAAAGTGATCACCGTTTTCTGATCATCACTTAAAACATCCCAGCTTTTGGCCAAAGAAGGAATAACTTTAGCTGCATTATCTTTAGCGGGGTCAACTAAATTATCACAAACATTGACAAGAACTTCATTCCCATAACGATCATTGATTTGCGCTGGATCAAATGTACTAATTGAATCGAGATTCCACCCCATCACAAGAGTATCAGCGGGTGTTTTTGCTGGAACCTGTTGTACAACCATCCCCAGTGCTATAAAAGCAGAAACCAGAGAGCTGCTCCTTTTCAATATTTTTCTTTTCAAGCTCATAGACTTTTCCTTTTAAAGTTTATTGTATAAATTTTCCACGCAACACAAACATATTTAAATAATAAAATGAGACGATACATAAACGCCTCAAACAAAGTATTCAAACTTTCAAATACCACTACTTACCAATCACTCCTCCTGCCCACCCTTATAAGCTAAACCAAAACGTGCAATGGCAAACACTTTTGCTATACAATAAACGCTTACCAGTAACAGAGCCTATTCATGAGAGCATAATGCTACGATTAAAGACTAACAAACCTCTATTGTTTTTCTCTCTTGTTAAACAAGTTTCCCCTTGTTTTTTCTGACGTTTTTTTAATGTCATCAAAGCACCCCCTGTTGGTTCAAGTGTTTTAATAATAAAAAGCCTTCATCATAATTTAACGTTTCGATCAAACAGAAAAATTCATCAATTTGCCAAGTACAACGACTTTTATTCCTTCTTCAAAAGGAAACTTGCAATTTCTCATCACTCCCCGTAAAATAACACCCTCCAATTGGCATCTTACCATCTTTCAAAGTAAGAAACATAGACACCATAAAAACTGATATTCCTCGTACCTTCTCCATAATAAAACTTTTATTCACCATTGCAAAGTCTTTGCTTCTTCAGCAATGCTAAAATTCCGCGACATTTGTTGCACTGATTTTTGAGCAAATAAATTTACCACTTTTCACTTCACAGAAGTTGAAATATTCAGTTTTAACATCCATACCAACACATCTTTAATGAAAATGACAGATCCCTTTTAAAATAGAAATATTCAACAACATATCCAATCATTCCCCATGATCTCCAGCGTATTACAAAGTTCTTGAACACTATGCAAAACGCTGAAGTTATTATGATTTCATTTTTGTTGTATTTTACAATATTTAAAGACACACTTATTTTTCAATTTTACTATAAAAAATTTGTGGCGCACTATTCCAAACCCACTTTTTGATATCAGGTGTCATCGCGATAACGCTATATTTTTGAAAGATAAACGCATAAGGTCCTTTTTGCATCAGTTCACGTTGTAAATCAGCATAAAGTTGCGCTCGTTTTTGCGGATCTTTTTGAAATAACGCCTCTTCAACTTTTTGATTCATCTTGGCATCAAAATACCCATGCTGCCAACTAGGATAGGCGGTATTTTTTGCCTCAAACCGATTATCAGGGTTATAAACAAGACGTGAAGCCATTGTATGGGGATCCGCAGAATCGTTATTCCATCCGACAAAAATCGTATCAAAAGCCCGAGCATAAAGTTTGGAAAACAACTGTGTACCTGCCAAACGCTCAATTTTAAGACGCACCCCTGCCTGTGCGGCACTATCTTGAAGTGACTGAGCAACCAACAGCCTATAAGGAGCATTTGAGACAAGAAAATTTGCCTCAAATCCGTTCGGATAACCGGCCTCTGCTAAAAGCTGCTTGGCTTTTGCAACATCAAATGTAAAGGGTTGTCCTTCTTTTTCATCCAGAGCCCCAAAGTTACCAAGAGGAATAAAACTTGCCCGTGGAACACCAATCCCTTTGAGAAGCTTCTTGCCAAGACCTTCATAGTCAATAAGATAACGCATCGCCAAGCGTACTTTTTCCTTAGCAAAAATGGGATTTGTCATGTTAAATCCCCAATACATCATGGATGGCTCTAACACTTCTTCGATTTTAACATCTGTTGTTTTTTGCAGATCTGCAAGATCTTCAGGGGACAAATCACGAGCAACATCAATATCATGCTTTTGCAACAATAAACGTTGTGTTCCAGGCTCCATAACATGGCGAATGAGAATCTGCTTCAATTTAGGCGCCTCGCCCCAATAATGGGAACTCGCACGTAACAAAAGAGCTTCTCCAGGGCGCCAACTGCTTAACTGATAAGGACCAACACAAGCAGCATGACTCTTCAAATACTGATTTCCCAGATCGCCATCTTTTTCGTGCTTCATAATTGTCTTACGATCAAGCAAAGCTGTTGCTGGACTTGCAACAATATTATTAAGAATAAGCTCTGCTGGATAAGGCTTATCAAATTTCATCACCACTGTTTTCTTATCTGGGGCTTGCAAAGCATCATCAACATTTTGCTCTGTAATTCCATATTCATTAAAAATTGCCGCATTGGTCATCTTCAATTTGACAATCCGCTTCATACCCCAAACAAGATCATTGGCATTGGCTGATCGCCCATCATTAAACTTCAAACCATCACGCAAATGAAAAGTAATCACCGTACTGTGATCATCCCCTGAAACATCCCAATGTGTAGCTAATGCCGGAACCATTTTAGCAGGATCATCCGTTGCGGTACTGACCAAACTATCACAAACATTGCGGACAATTTCACTTCCATAAACATCACTAAGTTGAGCGGGATCAAATGTACTAATTGAATCAATATTCCAAGCCATCACAAGGGTATCAGCGGGAGTTTTTGCTGAAACCTGTTGTGCAATCATCCCCAGTGCTATAAAAGCAGAAACAAGAGAGCTGCTATTCTTTAATATTTTTTTCTTCAAGTTCATAGACTTTTCCTTTTAAAGTTTATTATATAAATTTCCCACACAACAAGCACATGCTTAATAATAAGGTTAGATGATCCATAAGCGCCTCAAACTAAAGTATTAAAACCTTCAAACAACACCACTTACCAACCACGCCTTCTGCCCATACCTATAAGCCAAGACAAACCAAAACATGCAACAACAAACACTCTGACATACAATGAATGCTCCCCCATAACAGAGCCATTCATGATGTCATAACGCCTACGATTGAAGACTATAAAACCACTATTTTCTCTCTTTTGTTGGGCAAGCGCGTCTCTTCTTTCCTCTCGTCTTTTTATGCCATCAAAAGACTCTTCCTCGTTAGCTTAAGCGCCTTAATAACAAAGAGCTCTAATAACAATTTGACATTTTAACAAAACAGGAAAATTCACCCATCAACCGACATAATCTCCTCCCCCTACAAGAGGAATTTTGAATTTTTCCATAATCCTCTGCCAAATAACAGCTTTTAAATTATATTTTATTTCTAAATAAAAGGAGCATGGCCCTCTGATATTCTTTTACACACCCGCACATAACAAAACTTTTTCCCACATCGTATTTTAAATACCTTTGCTCCTCTAACAACACTTACTTCATTGCTTACATTTTTTCAGCAAAAAATATCTTTTCAATGCACTAAGGTTGAAATACCTAAATATAATACCTATATAAGCACACCCTTATCAGAATAGATAGTCTTTTTTTAAGTAAAATGCCTTGAAATATTATTTCTATACACAACAATAATAAATCTGTTATAAAATCTTCAATAGACTAGAACTCTTATCCTAATACGAAATATCGAAACGCTATAAAACTCCCCTACAAATTCTCAGAAACGAAAGGATATCTCTTCATTTAATGAAAAAAGCGCCATGAAAATATCGCAAAAAAGGCAAGAGAACGCGCGTATATTTTAAAGCACTGATATTACACCAGTACTAAAGTGATGCACTCCAAAAAAGTAAGAAAAAATAAAAGATCTTTCTCTTTTATGACAATGACATCACTGTTATGACAATGACATCACTGTACTATGATGATACAATAAAAAACAAGATATTCGAAAGTATATTAAAATGAACCGAAAGAAAAAATTGTCAGATTCTTTTCGTGCTTTTCTTGGAGGCACATTAAGCCACCATGTTAGTTTAAAATTGCTCATCCTTTCATTTTTTATTGGCATCATAATGAATTTTTTGGGATGGACACCCAAAAGTCTCATACAGAAAATTATAGATTTTTTTCAGTCTCTATGGGCAACAGGATTTATAACGCTCACAAACTTCTTTCATATCACCATGACGGGAGCGATTGTTGTTGTGCCTATCTTTCTTATCTTACGCATTTTTCATAAAAAATAAAAGCCTCAACATTTTCCTTGCGCTAGTCTTTTCGAAAAATCAAACGACATAAAAATCCTGTGGTAACAGCAATGATCACCGCAACAATAGCATATAAGAAACGATACTTATGTGCTGCGTAAAAAATTGTATAAGCGATATGTGCTTTAACAATTTCAAGAGTCGTTGTTGTACTATCAATAAACTGACCATCACGAAAAAGATAAGCACGAACCTTATAATGTCCAACAGGAATATTGGTTGGTAAACGAAAATGTGCAGTAAAAAGCGTGTCAGAACCAAAACGAACACCCCCTACTTCCTCATAATAAAGGCTTTTGGCTTTTTGCAGTTTTATAAGCTCATCGCGAAAGATCTGTATTTTTTTCTGATCTTTTTCATCCGTCTGCAATGGCAAATAAAGTAATCCTAACCCCAAGCGTTTATAATCTTCAACACTCGTAATATCGTCAATTTCACGTGTTGTGACCATAGAGTAAAAAAGAGGAACCTTTTTAAAAATAAGAGAATCTGTATTAACCCAAACACCGGCATTACGTTTTTTTTCTCGCATCACCATTGTCCGATCTTGTCCCTCCAAGCTCACAACAACATCATAACGGTTTTGTCGAGCATATAACGGATCAATATTTTCCAAAACACCAGCAATATAAAGATCACGACCAGCAAAATTTGCATCCACAGTAATCGTATTTGTTGTTACGATAATTTGAACAGTTTCGTGATCAACTTGATCAACGAATGTCGCTGTCGTCCCAACATGTGACCATGTAGAAAAAGAAACAAAACAAAAGCAACTTGTAATGATGCATAAAGAAAATAATCTACCCATTTTTATCTCATAAGAATATCCAGAGAGAAAAGATTATCGGGGCGTATAAATAATTGAAAAGCAAGACGCATACACACAATCAACACCAAAAACGCAAGTGCCATACGCAATTGTTCCGCCTTTAACTTCCGTCCAGCCCGTGTTCCATATTGCGCACCAATACTTCCTCCCAGCATTAATAAAAAAGCCAGGACAATATCAACGGACTGATGAGTCATACTTTGTAAAACTGTCGTGAAAGAAGACACAAATGTGATCTGAAAAAGTGAAGTTCCAATCACCACATTGGTTGGAACACGCAGAAGGTAAATCAATGCTGGTACCATAAAGAACCCCCCACCAATTCCCATAATAGAAGACAACAACCCTACAATGAGACCAATCCCTAAAACTGGAATAATGCTGACATAGATCATAGATGTCCGAAAACGCATTTTTAACGGTAAGCGATGAATCCAGTTATGTCGACCAGCAAGACGAATATTGGCTTTTCCTGCCTTACGCTTGCGCATCATATCATACCAACTTTCAACAATCATCAAGCTTCCTACACTTCCAAGAAGAATCACATAAAGAAGAGAAATCATTAAGTCTAATTGACCTAATTTTTTCAAAACAGAAAAAATCTGAATCCCGATTAAAGATCCCCCCCCTCCTCCAATCGCCAAAAGAATACCAAGTTTGATATCGAGCGTACGTCTTCTAAAATGGGTAATCGCCCCTGTTACAGATGACGCAATCATCTGATTTGCACCTGTTCCAACAGCAATAGCAGGAGGGATATTATAAAAAATCAATAAAGGAGTGATAAGAAAACCGCCCCCAATTCCAAAAAGACCAGAAAAAAAACCAGCAACGACTCCCATACCAATCAAAATCAGCATATTGAGAGACATTTCAGCAATTGGTAAATAAATACTCACTTACAGAACCTTCAAGATAATCTGAGGCTTTTTAACAATTGAGAGAATCTTTCTCCAATTATCCTCTTTTCCAATAATCTCTGTTGCGTGTTTAAAAGGATAATTTTAATTGCTATACAACTTTCGCATAATCCACGAATGCGCAATACATTTCACATCTATTAACATCAACATCATAAAAACTAAAAAAAACGCGCTCCTTTTAAAACGCTGTAAAGACATAACGTTATCGCTACCATAAATGCAACGGTTAAAAAACAAAGAACACTTTTTTTTACCAAATGAGATAAAAACGAAACACTCTCTTGAGACTGCGCCTTTAAAGAAGAAAAATCATTCTCAATGCCACGATTAGGTGCCTGAATACCCATATCCTTTTTTTCTATTGAAGCACGCTCTACGGCTCCCTCAACCTTTTTAAAAGAAGGCTTCATAGTATCACTTGGCAAAGAGCTTTTATTTTCTTTCTGCACCACATTTTTAACATTTGTTTGGAGTGGAATTATACCGTTTTGTCTCGAAAAATTTTGAACCTTTTGAAGTGATAAGCGTTCTTTATTTCCCTCATATTCCATATGAGCAAGTTTCTGTACAACAGAATCAGGAAATTTTGAACGAGACACCGGTCGTGTTACCGCTGCTTCTTCTAAGCTCTTTTTTTCACTCTGTAAACTTTGAACAATTGTTTTAATCTGCTCTAAAGATTCAAAAAGCTTTTTTTCCCTTTGACGACGGATATAATATTCAGCCAAAATGGCCCGACTAATATCATCTAAGTAAGATTTAAAATGCTCTTCTAAAGCCCCCTGCTCTATCAAAGAACGGGAAGAATGCTTCATTTGCATTTGTGCATGAACAGTGCGTAATTTTTGAGCAATATCCGACATCGTTACATCCATAGACGCATCCGTTCTCTCCTTCTGTTCAATAAAAGAAGAGAATTTATCATTCCTAACCTGATTGATCGGCTGGTCGATCGTATGACCCTTCGTATTCACAAACGCTTACCCCTCATTAACCTTTTTGAAAAGAATCGCACAAATGATGAATAAAGTGTGCTCTATTTTAGTAAATAGAGCTTTAAGAATGCCCAAAAACTTTTTTGTTAGAAATATTTCGCCCCAATCTTTATTTAAAATATTTGAAAGAAAAATCTCTATTTTTTTGTCCTCAAGATTTGAAGAGCAAAATCATTCCCCCATTTTTATTTTTTTCACTTAATTTTTTCATTGCCTAAAGCCCCTGATGCGCCATCATAAACAGAGCATATAAAATGAAAAAAATATTCTCATAAGACAGAGTGATTTTTTTACTTTTTATTCAAGCAAATAAAGCAATTATGGCAATGCAAAAGATATGAAGATTGAAAATGACAACAAGAAAGTACAAGTAAACGTAAAAAAAGCTTATATGAAAGAAAACACAAGTTATAAATAAGACTTCATTCTAAACAATTTTGTTTCTTATGAGTATTGCTATAAACTTGTAATCATACAATAAAGAGGATCATCATGAAAATAATTGTCGCTGTCAAACGTGTTGTTGATTATAACATCAAAATACGTGTCAAACCCGATAGCACAGGCGTTGATCTGTCTCACGTAAAAATGTCTATGAATCCTTTTGATGAGATAGCCGTAGAGGAAGCAATTCGCCAGAAAGAATCCGGTAAAGTTTCAGAAGTTATTCTTGTTTCAATCGGACCAGAAGCAGCCCAAGAAACTCTACGAACAGGACTTGCAATGGGGGCTGATCGCGCACTTCTTGTCACCACGGATCAAACACTTGAACCCTTAGCAATTGCTAAGATTCTCAAAGCCATAGTTGATGAAGAAAAACCTGATACGGTCTTTTTAGGAAAACAAGCGATTGATGACGATAGCAACCAAACAGGACAAATGCTCGCCGCTCTTCTTGGGTGGGGACAGGCAACTTTTGCCTCACATTTTAACATAGAAAATGGGCATGCTACAGTTATTCGTGAAGTTGATAATGGAACACAAACCCTTTCTCTTCCCCTTCCCATGGTTATGACCGCCGATCTACGGCTCAATGAACCGCGCTACACCTCTCTCCCTAATATTATGAAAGCAAAAAAGAAAACCATTGAACAAAAAGCGCTGACTGATCTTGGCATCGATACGAAAGCACGCTTAACAATTTTAAGCGTTGAAGAACCCAAACCCCGTCAATCCGGTATTAAAGTAGCTAATGTAGGAGAGCTTGTCAGTGCGCTAAAACAAAAGAACTGCATTTAATATTCTCACCACTAGAGTAAAAGCAACACTTACATAAAAGGGTAAAAACTTATGGCAATTCTTTTACTGGCCGATCATAATACAGAAGAAACCGCAAAAGTACTCACCGCTGCGCGTGCACTCAGTAATGATATCGATATTCTGGTTTGCGGAGAAAAAATTCAAACGATAGCGGAAAACAGTGCTAAACTTGATGGTGTGCGGCAAGTTCTTATTGCAAAAGCAGACTATTTAGTCCATCAACTTGCCGAGCCTATGGCAGATACAATTCTCACGTTAGCAAATGATTATGATGTGATCATGGCAGCATCCAACAGTACTGGGAAAAATGTGATGCCGCGCGTAGCAGCTCTCCTTGATCTTATGCAAATTTCAGATATTACCGCCATTCTTTCACCTGATACCTTCAAACGACCAATTTATGCAGGCAATGCATTTGAAACTGTACGAACCAATGATTATAAAAAAATTATAACAGTTCGCACCGCTTCTTTCACCCCAACGCCTTCCCAAAATAATTCTGCTCCCATTAAAACAATAACACCAGCTCCCAATCCAAATCTTTCTTCTTTCGTAAAAGCAGAGACAAACAAAAGTGATCGTCCTGATCTCACCTCAGCCCGTGTTATTATATCAGGCGGGCGTGGTCTTGGTTCTCAAGAGAAATTTATGGCCCTGCTTCTTCCTCTTGCAAACAAATTAAATGCTGCTTTAGGTGCCAGCCGCGCAGCAGTGGATGCAGGCTATGCTCCCAATGATTGGCAAATTGGACAAACAGGAAAGGTCGTTGCCCCTGAACTCTATATCGCCGTTGGCATTTCCGGTGCAATCCAGCATTTAGCCGGTATAATGGATGCACAAATTATTGTTGCCATTAATAACGATGAAGAAGCTCCCATCATGCAAATTGCCGATTACACCCTTGTAGGTGATCTCCACCAAATTATTCCAGAATTGGAGAAAGCTTTATAAGCCATGAAAACACCTCTACATGACCAACGTGAAAGTATGGAGTTTGACATAGTCATTGTCGGAGCAGGACCTGCAGGGCTTTCTGCCGCAATTCGTTTGAAACAAATTAATCCTGAGCTTTCTGTCACAATTGTTGAAAAAGGGACCGAAGTTGGTGCCCATATTCTCTCTGGCGCAGTTATTGACCCCATTGGTATCGATACACTCTTACCAGAATGGCGAAATGACAATGATCATCCCTTCACGACCCCTGTTACCCATGACCAGTTTTTTTTTCTAAAGCCTCAAAAAGCTACAATATTTCCCAATATTCTGCATCCCAAAATCTTATCAAATGACGGATGTTATATCGTTTCGCTTGGAAACGTTTGCCGCTGGTTAAGCAAAAAAGCTGAAGCATTGGGTGTTGAAATCTATCCCGGTTTTGCCGTAACACAGATTATCCAAAACGATAACAAAGCGATTATTGGTGTTCTCACCGGTGATATGGGGCTTAACAAAGATGGAACTCCTGGAAAAAATTATATGCCTGGTATGGCTTTATTGGCAAAATATACTTTAATTGCCGAAGGAGCACGCGGCTCAATTGCAAAACAACTGATACAACATTTCAACCTTAGCAAAAATCGTGAACCACAAAAATTTGGTCTTGGTCTCAAAGAGCTCTGGGAAATTGATCCCAACAAACACCAACGCGGTTTAGTACAACATTTCACGGGTTGGCCCTTAGACAATAATACCGGTGGTGGTGGCTTTATTTATCACCAAGAAAACAATATCATTTCTGTCGGTTTTGTTGTGCACTTAGATTACAAAAATCCTTATCTTTCTCCCTTTGAAGAATTTCAACGTTTTAAAACACATCCAAAACTCTATAAAGTCTTTAAAGGTGCAAAGCGTCTTTCCTATGGTGCACGTGTTATCAGCGAAGGAGGTTGGCAATCTGTACCAAAACTCACCTTTCCTGGTGGAGCACTTATTGGCTGCTCTGCTGGATTTGTCAATGTTCCTCGTATCAAAGGATCACACAATGCCATCTTATCTGGCATATTAGCTGCCGATAAAATCGCTACCGCTCTTGCTCAAGGGCGTGCCCATGATGAGGTTAAAGAAATCGAAGAACAATGGCGAAAAGGGCTCATTGGCAAAGATCTTTATAAAGTGCGAAATGCCAAACCGCTCTGGGCAAAATATGGGACAAAATATGGAATTAAACTTGCTGGTTTTGATATGTGGTGGCAACAACTGTTCGGATTTTCCTTATTTAAAACACTCTCCCATGGAAAGGAAGATTATGCATGCCTTGAACCAGCAGAAAAATTTCAACCCATTTCTTACCCAAAACCAGATGGCGTTATAACCTTTGATCGCCTTTCAAGTGTTGCCCTTTCCAATACGCATCATGAAGAAAATCAACCTTGCCATTTAAAAATAGCCTCATTAAAAAAGCAAAAGGACTCTGAATATGCAATCTACGGAGGACCTTCCACAAACTATTGCCCCGCCGCTGTCTACGAGTGGCTAGAGGATAATGATCATCTGACTTATATGATAAACGCTTCAAATTGCATACATTGTAAAACATGCGACATCAAAGACCCGAACCAAAATATCACTTGGACCTGTCCGCAAGGTAATGAAGGCCCCTTCTATCCCAATATGTAACCCCCGCTAATGATCATTGTTCTTTTTGCTAAAATTGAAATCTACAAAACACATTGAATAAAAATATTTCCTCAGATCATAAATCTATCAATCACGTTCTTTCACAGTGTAAAATGGACTCTATTCTCAATATAAAAGACTCTCCCCACCGTATGACTTTTTTCAATAAAAAACATAACATATTTTTATAAAAAATTTTTTATCTTAATAACAAAACAAGAATGAAGATATCTTAACCATTCTGCTATAAAAATACAGACTCTACTCTCAACAGTCTGTACAAAGACAAAGCTGTAGCTCCACTTTGCTCCCTCCCCCATGATTCAAAATGTTTTTAGCCTCCTCATAAGAAAACTCAATCGTTTCAAAAAGCCAAGAATAAAACCCATGGAGATATGCTTCGAGTTTGTTTTATCTCCTATCCTTTGCCAAACAATTTTCACTAAAGAAAACCACGGATGAATGTAGAAAAAATAAAATATTGCATACACAGAGCATGCTTATTTAATCACTCTCAATATGTTTCTACTGATAAAGACATCCCAAAATCTGAGTATCACATCAACTTTTTACGCTCAAATCAAGGGGGGCTATACATTGTCTTGCATCTAACCTTTACAGATGTAATGCAAAGAATGTGTAAAAACACCATAAGAATAAAAAGCCATAAGCGCTATCATTATTGGAAATAATATCTGACAAAGCCCAAATGTCTTTCCAATTCATGACCATTCTATTACGCGTTTTATAGTGTATTTTCTTTATAAAGCTTGTACTTTCGCTGTAACTTGTAAATCAACATCCAAATCGAACACAAGCGGCATATATGTAAAGAAAGATAAAGGTGAATGAAAGCGAGTCATTCCAGCTTTTGTATCCTGAGCAAAAATCTTGCATATTCTATTTGAGTAATTCCTGAAACGAAAAGACTGCTTCATTGAGTAAGAATATGAAGTCTGAAAGGAAGAAATTCGTTTCCATCTTTATCATCATCTTTGTCATGCGGTTTTACGACTTTCAAAAACATCACACTATCTTTTAAAAAGAGAGATCACATATTGTCCCTGCTTTTATGACCTGCATTTTTTATAGGAGCATATCCTTCAAAAAAATAAAACGCCTAAAATTAAAACAGACTTGTGTTGTTTATTTATGGATTTATTTTTAAAAGATAGCTCTCAAGACATATCGAACAATTCTTTCGTGACAAATCTTGAGAAAAATATCACGTATTCTCGTCAATGAATAGTTCCATAACGCAATAAAAAGTATAAACCGGCAGCATCACTTTCTTTGCTAACTCCAATGTTGCGATAGCCTTTGCTTTAAGAGAGCTCAAAAAGGCATTTTACTCCTTTTTTACTCGTCTTTAACGACACACAAATCCTCCTTGTGATGCACATAAATGATTTTGATTCATTGATGATAAAAGGCGTTAAAATGAGATAATTTTACGATATTTAAGGCGCCTACTCTATAGGCAAAAAATAATAAATTATCCATTATAAATCAAATAATTAAGATAAAAATAAATCTTAAAAGTTTTTAAGATATTCTTTATATCTGTTAAGGGAGAAGAGAATAGGACAAAATGAAATATTTTTCTAAGAAAGGCTTATATTTGATCAATAACGATATAGCGAGTTGTTTGTGTTTTAAAAGGATCTGCTTACGTTTACTCAGAAGAACAGTTTGAATATCAATGGAGTATTTGAAAGATGGGCGTTATGGAAATAATCGAGAAAGTTTAGCTTGTAAAAGAGCACAACCAAGCGTGAAATATAGGCACAGGTAAAATTGTTTTTTGTTCTCGAAGGAAAAACTTTATAGAAAATTATAGAGCTGATAAGATATTGGCTACATCTGGAATCTGTTTTTTTGAAAAAGATCATGCTGAAAAACAGATGATAATGTTAGTGAATATGAAGGTAAAACTATTGTATTGTGGGAGTATCAACTATTCGAGCAAAGTAAGCCTTTGTAATGATAAAAAATGTACTGGTAAAAAATGAACAAAAATGGCTTATAAAGCTTATGAGTATGAATAAAAATCTTGTGTGAGGGGAATTTGATGAAAAGAAAAGAGCATGTGTGAAAGAGCATATTTTATAGGTGCGCATGCTTATTCTGCCCCCGTTATAGAACCAGGGCTTTATCTTGTAGCAACGCCTATCGGAAATCTTGCAGATATTACGCTTCGTGCTTTGCAAGTGCTTGCAGGAATTGATATTTTAGCGTGTGAAGATACGCGGGTAACACGTGTTTTGTTGCAACGTTATGGTATTCAGAAAAAAACTTTTCTCTATCATGAACATAATGCGCAAAAAGCGGGTCCGAAGCTCTTAGCCGCTTTGGCAGAAAACAAAACGGTAGCGCTTGTTTCCGATGCGGGAACGCCACTTATTTCTGATCCCGGATTTCGATTGGTAGAAAAGGCACGTAAAGCTGGTCATAAAATTATTCCGATCCCTGGAGCATCAGCTCTTTTAGCCGCTCTTATACCGACAGGGCTTCCTACGGATAGCTTTTTCTTTGCAGGTTTTTTGAGTGCACGCAAGCGACAGCGTCAAAAACGATTGGAACAATTAAAAGAGATTCCAGCGACTTTGATTTTTTATGAATCACCGCATCGTCTTGTTGAAACTTTACAGGATATGGTCACGCTTTTTTCGGCTGATCGACCTGCCGCAATTTGTCGTGAATTAACAAAAAAATTTGAAACAGTGGATGCTTCCAATTTGGGGAATTTGTTGGAATCTTACAAAAAACAATCACATATTCGTGGAGAAATTGTTGTACTTGTTGGAGAATCATCATCTTCTTTAAACGTAATGAGTGATCAAGAAGTTGATGAAATGTTATTAGAACTCTCGCGGACACATTCTGCTGCTCAGGCAGCAGCTTTGGTTGCAAAAAAGACCGGTTTTAAAAAGCAGGAACTTTTTCAGCGGTTAAATTTTTTAAAAAATGCATAAAATTAAGACTATACAAAAAAAACAGAGACAAAAGTCTTTTTATCGAGGAGTTCGTGCAGAAAAATTGGCAGCATGGTGGTTGCGTTGCAAAGGGTTTCACATTGCCGAAATGCGTTTTAAAACAAAATGTGGTGAAATTGATTTAATTGCACGACGTGGAAATTTGGTTTTAATCGTTGAAGTCAAAGCGCGTTCAACATTAGCCGAAGCAATGGAAGCAGTTTCTCGAATAAATGAAAAGCGAATTGAGGCAGCAGCCGATATTTGGCTAGCACGGCAAAAGGATTATGCCTTTTTGTCTGTACGTTTTGATTTGATTGCAGTTTTACCTTGGCGTTGGCCACAGCATATCCCCGCATTTTTTACATCTAATAAATAAGAGGAGGCGCCAATTTTAACCATACCCAATAAAAAACGTTTCGTTTTTATATGCATATGCGTTAAAAAGTGTGTAACAATTTGAGCACTATAAGGAGCGAAATATGGATGATTATGAAAAGTTTGCAACAGGTTTGCTCATTGTTTTTGGAGCGCTAATTATTGGTGGTTTAATGGCAATGCATATTGTTCTTATGAATAAACCGGGGTTTTTATTTGCATTAGCCGCAGCTATTGTTGGTTGGTTTTCTGCTTTTGCTGTTCTATTTGACAAACCAAAAGTCTATTTGGGCTTGATTATTCTTGCTATTTTATGTGTTGCTTCCTCAATTAGCATCTATGTTAGTTAAAACACATAAACTGTTAATTGAGATTCCTTTTAAAATATAAAAATGAGGAAGAGAAATGAAACTCGGCTTTTTGGGAACGGGCACAATCAGTGCTTCAATGGTCAATGGCCTCATGACAAGCACCTTTGACGTTTCTTCCATTATTGTTTCACCTCGCAATGCACAAACAGCAGAGCATCTTTCATGCACATATGATAAGGTTATGATTGCTGAAAATAACCAAATGTTGCTCGATGTGAGTGATTACGTTTTTCTTTGCTTGCCTAACCAAATTGCAGAAAACGTTTTGCGTTCTCTTCGCTTTCGTCCAGAACAGCTGGTTATTTCCGTACTTGCTATGGCAAAAGCAGCAGAAGTAGAAGAATGGATCAACCATAAAGTTTATCGTGCTGTTCCTCTACCTTTTGTTGCAGAGTGTAAAAATTTGACACCAATTTATCCCGATCATCCCTTTTTACGCGCTCTATTTGATGCATTGGGGGGTACATTGGTGCTGGATAAGGAAGAGCAGTTTAATCTTTTTATGACTGCTGGTTCACTTATGGGCATATATTTTAATTTTATAGAAACAGCCCATCAATGGTTTATAACACAGGGGTTAAAACAACAGCAATCAGCAGAATTTCTTACCATGATGTTTGGTAATCTTACAGATGAAATGCGTAAAATTATAGCAACGGATTGTGCTACATCTCTCGATTTTGTACTCCTTGAAAAAGAGTTTTCAACAAAGGGGGGAACAAATGAATTTTTGTCAAATTGTTTTTCTCATCAAGGGGGAAGACGTGCTTTAACAACAGCTATTGAAGCTACTTTTCAAAAAATAAATGCTTCTAAAAAGGCTTGACCAGCATTTTTTATCCTCTCAATAAGAGAAGGTTATTGATATTTTCATTGAGTTTTTCTTGAATATGGTTTGATAACATTACCTGCTATACATATTTCAAGAGCAAGATAAATGGGCTTTTTAAACACCCATCCCTTTAATTTAAGTAGATAGGGATAAATTTTCCGATTAATCTTCAAGATGCTTTTATCGCAAAAAAGTGATTGTTAAATATTTTTTACAACCTTTTACCATTTCCCTAAATTATTTTTATTTTCTATCTTCTTCTTTTCGCACCAATGCCAATATTTTTCCACCTCACTGCTCCAGCCGCTCCGATTGAGTTCCCCTTCAGATTACCCAAGTGCATGGCTCATTTTTTGTTTGTTTCACCTCTCGTACTCCACTCAAGCATTAAGGTTCCCTCTTTTCCTTACAAAAAAGCAACATTTTTCTGTCTTTCGTGATTGCATTTTGCAAATTCTTTTAAATAAACATATATTCAAAAGAGTTGATTTTTTATTTGATCAACAATTGTACGATACAGTTTAGCAAGCTCTTCACTAGACTTAGCAACAAAAATAGGGACGCCCTCATCTGAAGACAATCGTAAAGCTGGATCAAGCGGTATTTCTGCTAAGAAAGGGACCTCTCGACGTTCTGCTTCTGCCCGTGCACCACCATAGCCAAAAATATCGTAGCGTTTTCCTGTATCAGGAGCGATAAAACAACTCATATTCTCAATGAGTCCTAAAATAGGAACATTGACTTTCATGAACATTTCTATCGCTTTACGCGCATCAACTAAAGCAAGATCCTGAGGTGTAGAAACAACCAACGCACCCGTTAATTGTACCTGTTGCGCAAGCGTTAATTGTGCATCCCCTGTACCTGGCGGCATATCAACGACTAAAACGTCCAAAGGCCCCCATACAACATCTCGTAACAATTGCGTTACAGCTGCCATAACCATAGGACCACGCCATACCACCGGCTTTTCTTCCTCCACCAAAAATCCCATCGACATCAATTTAAGTCCAAATTTTTCAAGAGGTTGAATCTTTTTTTCTCCAATAAGCTGTGGTTTTTGATTAACAAGTCCTGTCAAACGTGGCAACGAAGGACCATAAATATCAGCATCCATCACCCCCGTCTTGAAACCAGAATCTTGTAAAGCTAAGGCGATATTTATTGCCATCGTAGATTTCCCGACCCCTCCTTTTCCAGAAGCAACAGCAATCACATGCCTCACACCTTCTATGGGCATTTTGATCGGTAAGAGATTTGCTCTCCGACTAGGTGCTGTCTTTGTTATTTTTTCTGCTGTAAGTGTAACAACAGCAGATTTCACTCCCTCCAAAGCACATACCACCTTTTCAGCAGAACGACGCAATGATTCCCATTTTTGCACACCTCCATCAGGAACTGTAATGGAAAAGAAAACCTTACCATCAGCAATCAATATTTCTGAAAGAAGACCCAACGACACAATATCGCTTTCAAGATCTGGTCCTTTGACTGTACGTAATACGTTGCGGACAGCCTCACTTGTGATAAGATCCATGTTCTTTCCTCTCTATAAAAATACCAGCAAATATAAGCATAAGAACGAAAAATACTTACAAGGTTCATCACCTGATAATTTTCTACTTTAACTCAGCATTATAAAGTATACATCTCTTATCTCTTTAAAAATATGAAACCATCCTTAAAATAAAGAAGCTCAAACATAAAATCTGCTATAAAATCCTATCAATCACATTTGTGCTACAACCACTTTAATGAATATTCTGATAAAAATTTTGTAAAAACAAAAACTGAAAAAAACTCTTAATCTTAAAGGATATTTTAAATTGAGCATACAGTAATCAGTCACACCTTCTTTAATTCTTTAAGGCCCTAGCCATTTATGTTCTGTAGATTCAATCGTTATTTTCTAACACTCCTACAGTATTGTAAAAAAGCGTTACAAATAGTTATAAGGTGTTTTGTATTCTTTCAAGAGAGAGAAAAACAATCTAAGATTGACTTTTTTTATATTTTTCCTTATGGGTTAACAGCCGTATGATAGGATAAAATTGTTTATCTCGCGCATAACTACTCATAAAACGAAGATTAAGAAGGGCCGCACTCTGCGGTATTTAAATAAATGAAACGTACTTACCAACCCTCTAAACTTGTCCGTAAACGCCGCCATGGGTTTCGTGCACGCATGGCCACAGCTGGAGGACGTAAAGTTATTGCTGCAAGACGTGCTCGTGGACGTAAACGGCTTTCTGCTTAACCATTTAAATTTTCACAACCGTTGAGGATTGCTCATCGTTTCTTCGTTGTGAAACTTTTATTATGAACCTACAATGTCTGCTTGCAGACATTTAATGAAATTGCGAAATATTCTTTTATGAAGAAAAAACATCCCTGCCGTATTCGCAAAAGAGCAGACTTTTTGGCTGTCCGTACAGGAGAAAAACGACGTGGTCCTTTATTTTTGCTCGAAGTTAAATCTCGTGAACAAACAACAGAAAGAAAAGATTCTTTTTTTGCACGTGTAGGCTTCACTGTTACTCGTAAAAACGGTAATGCTGTGAAACGTAATCGTATTAAAAGGCGCTTGCGTGAGGCCGTGAGAGTTGGTGTAACAAACCACATGGAAGCAGGAACAGACTATGTCATTGTAGCGTACCGTGATGTGTTACATGCACCTTTTACATCCTTGATTAATGAATTAAATCGGCGAATAAAACCAAAAATAAAACATCAGCAACAACAAGGGTGTACGGATGGAATATAACCGCAATTTCTTTATCGCTATTGGCTTATCTTTCGTAGTGCTCATCGCATGGCAATTTCTTCATGTTGCTCCCAAACAAGCAAAGTTACAAAAACAACAAATCATCGCACAGCAATTGTCAAAACAACAATCAGTCCTTTCTACTACCACGACAGATTTTTCTGATGATATCTCAACGTATCAAGCTACATCTATCATCGAACAGCCCATGACACCTGAAATCCGGAAAGCTGTATTGGACAAAACAGAGCGTATTACGATCAAAACCAATGAATTGGAAGGCTCTATTAATCTTGTTGGTGCCCAATTTGATGATCTTCACCTCAAAAAATATCGTTTAACAGTCGACAAAAAATCACCGGAAATCGATTTGCTAAATCCTAAAGGCTTCAAAACAACCTATCTTGCTGAGTTTGGTTTTACCAGCGCATCTTTGCCAGCAAAGGCTTTGCCACAATCTGATACACAATGGAAAATAGAGGGAAACAACACAACCCTGACCCCTTCAACACCCATCACTTTAATTTATAATAATGGGCAGGGACAAATCTTCCGGCGGACCCTTTCTGTTGATAATCATTTCATGTTTACCATTGAGGATTCTATCAGCAATGAAAGTGATCAACCAATACATCTCTCGTCCTATGCCCGCGTTGCACGTGCAGCACCACCAGAACATACAAATGCAACCTATTTACTTCATGAAGGTATGATAGGTATTGCAGGAGATTCGCTCAAAACTGAAAAATATAAAACCTTAGCAGAGCTTGACCCAAATCCTGATAATGGGCAAAAAAGCATGACTTTTTCCAAAGTAACAGGAGGTTGGATTGGTATTACCGATAAATATTGGGCTGTAGCAGTTATTCCCCCGCAAAATAAAGAATATACAAGCCGTTTTATTTATTTTGATCGTTTGCAAACGCATTATCAGTCTGACTTGCTAGGGTCGCTTTTAACGATTGCCCCAAATGAAACAAAAACTGTTACAAATCGTCTTTTTGCTGGTGCAAAACAAGTTGAAATTATTAATAATTATCAAAATGACCTAAAAATTAAAAAGTTTGCTCTTTTAATTGATTGGGGCTGGTTTGATTTCATCACCAAACCAATGTTTGCCCTCATTGATATTCTTTATAAGCAAACAGGAAATTTTGGTATCGCCATCCTTCTTGTCACAGTGCTCTTAAAAACACTTCTTTTCCCTCTAGCCAATAAATCTTATAAATCTATGGCGCGTATGAAACTTATACAACCGCGGTTGCTAGAAATAAAAGAAAAATATCCCGATGACCGAACCAAGCAGCAACAGGCAATAATAGATCTGTATAAAACTGAAAAAATTAATCCTCTTGCCGGTTGTTGGCCAATGTTGGTTCAATTTCCAATATTCTTTGCTCTTTATAAAGTTCTCTATATCACCATTGAAATGCGCCATGCACCTTTCTTTGGCTGGATTCAAGATTTAGCGGCACCTGATCCAACTTCTCTTTTTAACTTGTTTGGTCTCTTGCCATATACAACGCCAACATTTCTTATGATTGGTGCATGGCCTTTGATTATGGGAATAACGATGTTTTTACAAATGCGTATGAATCCTGCTCCTCAAGACCAAACCCAAGCGATGATATTCACATGGATGCCTGTTGTCTTTACTTTTATGCTCGCCTCTTTCCCTGTTGGTCTCGTCATCTATTGGGCATGGAACAATATATTATCAATTATTCAGCAAGGCATCATGATGAAGCGCCAAGGAGTTAAAATTGAGCTTTTTGATAATCTGAAAGCCATCTGGAGAAAATCACCCAAAAAAGAAGTGCATTAATGACAAGAGATTCTTCCCTTTCTGGAATTTTTTCTCGCAATTGGATTTTTATTCGTGGTGTACCAGCAATACACTTTCTCCCCCCTGAAGGACCACCAGAAATTGCATTTGCAGGTCGTTCCAATGTTGGAAAATCATCTTTAATCAACGCGCTCGTCCAACAAAAAAGCTTAGCACGTACCTCAAACACACCAGGACGGACTCAAGAGCTTAATTATTTTGTCCCCGATGGATTCAGTGGGCAACTAGGAGACCTTCCCCCTCTAGCATTAGTAGATATGCCTGGTTATGGTTTTGCTGCTGCTCCTAAAAATCTTGTTGATGCGTGGACAAATTTGATTTTTAGCTATTTACGGGGGCGCACAACGTTAAAACGTGTATATATCTTGATTGATTCACGGCACGGAATCAAAAATAATGATGAAGATGTTCTTGCTCTCCTTGATAAAGCAGCTGTTTCTTATCACATTGTTTTGACAAAAAGCGATAAAATCAAATCAAATGCTTTGGAAAAATTAATTATGAGCACACAAACAAAGCTTCTTAAACGCCCAGCAGCTTATCCTGAGCTTCTTGTAACCTCTTCAGAAAAAGCTATCGGTTTAGAAGAATTACGTGCTGCCATTTTGCAAACCATCGCATAAGAGAACAATTCCTAGTCATTAACAATTTATTAATTATAATTACTAGCAACTACTAATGATCTTGTACTTCTAGTCAAGCATCTTTATAAAAATGATTACTTGAAAGAATTCTCTTCAACTCTATTTGATAGTGTAAATTATGCTGACACTTTTTCACTCTCCCCTATCCTCTGCCTCGCGCTTCATACGCCTCATTCTTGGAGAATATGGTGTAACCACTCAACTGATTGAAGAATATGAATGGGCAAGAAGACACGAATTTCTAGCCCTCAATCCCGCTGGTCATGTTCCTGTTTTTCTCGATGAACACGAGGTTCCATTATCAGGTCCTCTTGTTATCTGCGAATATTTAGACGAAACACATGGAAGTTTACGACAAGAAAATAAGCTCTTTCCAGAAAATCCTTTAGATCGTGCGGAAGTACGCCGTCTCAATGACTGGTTCTTAAATAAATTCGAAAATGAAGCAACGCGCCATATCGTACGAGAACGAATCCATAAACGTGAAATGCCACTTGCCATTGGCGGTGGTGCTCCTAATTCACAAATTTTACGCAATGCACGTGCCAATATTTTACCACATATGAACTATCTCAATTGGCTCTGTGCCTCTCGCGATAGCTTAGTCGGTTCTGCCTTGTCCTATGCAGATCTAGCAGCAGCAGCCTCTATTTCTGTACTTGACTTTCTAGGGGAAATTGACTGGGAACAATCTCCTGCTGCCAAAGACTGGTATATGAGAATTAAATCACGTCCTTCTTTTCGTTCTCTTTTAACAGATCGCGTCCGCGGAATTGTTGCAAGTGCTCACTATGCAGATCTTGATTTCTAGCCTTCTCTTACAAACAAAAATAAAAGTGATATTTTATCTAAAGGATATTTATAGGTTTATGAATTTTTATGCATGCGTATAAACAATATAATAATACATTGATTTATGATCGTATTAAACAGAGAATAAAACCCATTATAATTGAATCACAAAAATCACTTTCTTATCGTGTCACAAAAAAAATCAGCACAGGGATAAAAAATACTTAAGAAAGGATTTTAAAGACTCTCTTTAAATACAAGAACTGTAGCATCATTGGAAGCTAGGCAAATAAAATAACAATACTTAACGCATGTTATACTCCATTCTTCCCAATATATGAAAAAACGCATTGCATAATATATATCCTATTTTCTCTATAATAAACAAAGCCTCATCATGCGTTTTTACAACATAACAATTTTTTCAACTGACTTTCCTAAAAGATGAAGAATCCGCCCAACTCTTGTATGTAAACAATCCAACTTCTTGTTAGCCCCTTGTTTTTACCCCTTTTTACGTAATTTTATTTATGGATAACGTATTTATATACAATGATAAATAATCGTTTTCTTATGCGTCACAAATGGAATTGATGAGTGAAAATGACTAAGTTAAAACATTAAAGGCTAACAAAACGGATGATAATGCTGATTTGCTCTATTTATGAAGCATAAAGATAATGGCGCAGAATAGATTTTATATTATTCATGGATACTCTCTCGTGATACCACTCACGAGCACTATCATAAAATAAGTTTAGAAGAATTGATAAATATATTTCTTTAAGAAAAGCGTATGAATTGACAACATAGGTCTATTTTGTTTGGAAGATCTTATTTTGCATGAAGAACGCTCCCCTTTAAAGAACGAAAGAAACAAAAGCGTAAAGTAATACACAATCTTCATTAGATTTCATAAGCAAACCTTACTTAAGAATATTCATCACACACTCTAACGAAAAACATCTCTATTTAAATTTGTAGATCTTATATCACTTGCTCTAAACAACAGTGTTTTACAGCACAACAAGATAAATTAAAGCAGGAAAAAAATTTTCTATAAAGAAAAAGAACCATTGGAAAGAAGACAAGAATTTGCCTATACTGCACAGTAAAGTATCATAAGGAGATAAAAATGCGCCTTACAGTTGTTGGTGCAAATGGAAGAATGGGACGTGAACTCATTACAGCAATCCAGCAGAGGAAAGATGTAGAGCTTTGTGCTGTTCTTGTACGTAAAGGTTCACCGTTTGTAGGAAAAGATGCCAGTGCATTAATTGGTTCAGATTCTCTTGGGATTAGTATCACTGATGATCCCGAAAATGCCTTTTCTAATACAGAAGGTATTTTAGATTTTTCACAACCAGAAGCTAGCATTCTTTATGCTAACTACGCTGCTCAAAAAAGCCTTGTCCATATTATTGGCACCACAGGATTTAGCAAAAAAGAAGAAGAAAAAATTGCAGATTTTGCGAAATATACAACTATTGTCAAATCCGGGAATATGAGCCTTGGAATAAATCTTTTAGCCAACCTTGTAAAGAAAGCCGCTAAAGCATTAGAAGCCGATGATTTTGATATCGAAGTTTATGAAATGCATCACGCTAACAAAGTTGATGCTCCTTCTGGAACAGCCCTTCTTCTTGGCCAAGCAGCAGCTGAAGGACGCAATGTTATGCTTAAAAATGTGTGTGTCAACGAACGTAATGGTCATATAGGTAAACGCAAAAAAGGCACCATTGGCTTTTCCTGTTCACGTGGTGGGACAGTTGTTGGAGAACACAGTGTCATTTTTGCTGGTTCCAATGAGCGCATTGTTCTTTCACACACAGCGCAAGAACGCTCTATCTTTGCCAATGGCGCATTAAAAGCAGCTTTATGGGCACAAAATCATGAAAGCGGTCTTTATTCAATGTTCGATGTTTTGGGATTGAACGATGAATTTTAAACAATCAATAGAATAGAGGCAATTTATAATGGGACGCATACTTACACTAATTCGTCATGGACAAAGTGAATGGAATCTCAAAAACCTTTTTACCGGTTGGAAAGATCCCGATTTAACAGAAAAAGGTCATGCAGAAGCGATAGCAGCAGGAAAAAAACTGAAAGAATATGGTTTGAGGTTTGATATCGCTTATACATCTGCCTTACAGCGAGCTCAAAAAACCGCTCAGCACATTTTAGAGCAAATGGGACAATCAGATTTAGAAGTGATAAAAAATCCAGCATTAAATGAACGTAATTATGGTGATCTTTCTGGTTTAAATAAAGATGAAGTACGCCAACAATGGGGGCAGGAGCAAGTGCAAATGTGGCGCCGCTCCTATACGATTGCGCCACCGAATGGAGAAAGCCTACGCGATACCGGTGCGCGCATCTGGCCTTATTATCTTTACCATATCCAGCCTTATATTTTGCGCTCCCAAACTGTTTTGATCGCAGCACATGGAAATTCTCTTCGTGCTCTTATTATGGCGCTTGAAGGTCTCTCCAGTGAGGAAATTATATCTCAAGAATTAGCGACCGGCATTCCTATTATTTACACATTTAATCCGGATTCAACAATTTTATCAAAGACAGTCCTCACACCTTAAACTTCTAAAATCATGATCTCCCTCAAAAGTTCAATGCTATCGTTTTAAGCTGAAAAAATAAATTCTATAATTTTATTGACAGAGTTACTTCATGCACTTAGATGAATTTTATAAGCCCAGATGGCGGAATTGGTAGACGCGCAGGTTTCAGGTACCTGTGCCGTAAGGCGTGGAGGTTCGAGTCCTCTTTTGGGCACCATGCTCTTTTTTATCCAAAATAATTTATTGATTTTCCATATATTTTTTACAGTGAGGGACGCGTAAATAAAAGTTAGGGAATAGGATTTTTAACA
>NZ_JBHIRD010000014.1:0-40063 GCF_042196905.1 Bartonella sp. AA89HNZF | reverse complement strand
TTACGCTTTTACGACAAATGTCTACACCCCTCTGGGGGTACATTGCCCGCGTTGATTGCTCTTGTTAAGGGGGCTGGTTCCTTTGCCATTCATAGAACCTTTTTAAAAGACAATGGCTGTAAAACAGATCAAAAACCAGCCAAAGCCATGTTGGGTTCTATCACGGGTGGCGCTGTGCATTTAAGCCAAGGTAATCCAAAACATCTAGTCATTTGTGAGGGCATTGAAACCGGTTTGGCTCTGCTGTCTGGGTTGTTACCAGAGCCCGTTGATTTATGGGTGTCCCTTTCAACCCATAGCATGAGGCATGTGAATTTACCCCCTACAAAAGGACGTCTGACAATTGCAATGGACGGCGATGATGCGGGTCGTAAAGCAGGTTTTACCCTAGCTGCACGTGCCTATAGCCATGGCTTTGAGGTCTTTATGATGCAAGCTCCAAAAGGAACCGATTTTAATAACGTATTACTTTCTTAAAAGAGGGAAACTATGAAAGATAGTAATTTACAAAACAATAATGAAAATACTCCCGTCAATGATAACGATAATGTCTCTTTAAACGAAAATACTTGTTTAAAAGCCATTTCTTATGAACAAGCCTTGCAACAAAATGGTTGGGGGCAATTACAACCGATTGCTACGGCTCTCTTACCCGTCGAGCCTTTTAAAATATTCCTGCTTCCAACACCATTAATAAACTATGTTTATGACGTTGCTGATATTCAACAATCTTCTATCGATTTTGTTGCTGTTTCTGCTTTATGTGGATTGTCTGCTGTCATTGGAAATGGCGTGCGGGTTTCTCCAAAACAACATGCCAATTGGAAAATTGTTCCTAATCTCTGGGGTGCCATTGTGGGGGAACCTTCAACTATGAAAACAGATACCATGGACGCTGCTTTAGAACCTCTCTATGAATTTCAAGATGAATGGCATCAAGAGTGGGTAAAGAAGAAAAAACAGCAAGAAACAAAAGAGATTCTTAATGAATTAGATAAACGAGAAAAGAAAAAACAAGCCTATAAAGCACTCAAAGATCAAGATGAAGAACAAGCCCTTGCTCTTCTTTCACAAGCTCTTGAACACAAAGAAAGTGAGGAAGATGATAGTTCTATAAAACGACGTCTTATCGTCAATGATGTGACTGTCGAAAAGCTTGGGGAACTCTTAAAAGAAACCCCCCGTGGTCTCTTGTTGGTGCGTGATGAACTGGCTGGTTTTTTAGCCAATTTGGAAAGAAAGGAATATCAATCAGACCGTTCTTTCTATCTAACCGCTTTTAATGGCAATAAGTCTTACACCTATGACCGTATAGGACGTGGAACCATTCATATTCCCAATGCAACTCTCTCTATTATAGGAGGTATTCAACCTGCACGTATTATTCCCATTATTCAAGACATGCACCGTGGAATAAACGATGATGGTCTTATGCAACGGTTTCAAATGCTGATCTATCCCGATGAACGACAAGAACAGTTATGGGTTGATAGACCTCATAATCAAAAGGCATGAGAAAGTTATCAAGGGGTTTTTCGTTCTCTTTATGATAAACCATTAGGATCACCAAAATATCCGATAACTATACGCTTTTCTGCCGAAGCCCAAGAAATGTTTCGTGAATGGTGGGAAGATTTTCAAAGAACAATCAAAGGAGGTCATTTCTCATCAAGTTTACAAGCGCATCTTTTGAAAATGAATAAAACCATACCAACCCTTGCATTGATTTTTGAATTGAGTGAAGGGGGGCGTTTTGAAATCAATAGAGATGCCCTTGAGAGAGCCTTATATTGGGAAGAATATCTGATAAGTCATGCAAAACGTCTTTATGCGGCGAATGATACATTAACAGCAGAGCGTGCAAAATTAATTGTAGAGCGCTGTGATCTTTTACCCAATGTTTTTACGGCAAGAGATATCTATAGACGGTGTTGGAGATCTTTAAAAGACAATGGAGCCGTTAAGCAAGCTTTAGAGCTTTTATGTCGTTGTAACTATATTCGTGAATTTCCTATAGAGGGGAATGAATTAGGTCGGCGTCCTGATAGACGGTATGAATGGAATCCTTTGGTTAAAAACAACAGCATAAAACAATAAAGAAATCTCTTTTGAAGTCTTTAAGACAACCACGCAAAACTCTTTTTAATGGCATTCTCATCAAGAAATTTTTCTCCAAAGATAATGATCTGAGTGACCTTATAGGAAGAGTTTTGTCCAGTGTGTCAGTGCTGTCAGTTCCTTTTAGACCCTCTATTATTTTTTTTAATGAGAAAAATTAAAAACATTATATTTCAATAGGTTAGCATTTTAAAACCATAACTCATATCAAGAGTACAATCTTTAAAGATAACCAATGATGTAAGTTAAATAAAACTCGTCAGTTTGTGTTCGTAAATTGAACTGACAAATTAGATTATTTTAGTGACTCATAAAACATATCAAAATAATCATTCTGATATTTTAAAAGCACATGCTTCATTTGTCTTTTTTCCATAAAACGAATAGCAGATTTCACTACTTTGCTGATCTTATCCTATGCCATGGGCTGTGGATAAACAAGTTTTTAAAAACCCTTTTGAAAAAAATTTATCCGTTTTTTCGCATTTTTCTGTATTTTTTTCACCATTTACTCAAAATGGATTTAATAAGCTTCATTTCGATTCTTTTGAAGAGAATTAATCAATAGCATATATTGTCATGGAGTTTATTCTTTATGCTTCGCCCTCATCATTCTAATAATGAACATGTCACTTTACGCTCTCTCTTAGAATATTATCGTCAACGAGCTAAATCACCCCGTGAATTAGGAACCATGTTTGAAAACCTTGTCATGGCTTATTTGACAAACGACCGGCTTCAAAAGCAAGAATACGAAAAGGTTCAGACTTATTTGGAATGGGCTAAGGAGCATGATGAAGATGGAACGGATATTGGGATTAATTTGGTAGCTACAATCCGTGATGAAGAAGGATATGCCGCTATTCAATGTAAATGCTATGATGCTTCTCACATAATTAAAAAAGAAGATATTGATAGCTTTATAGCTGCCTCGGGCAAAAAGATCTTCACCCGTCGCATACTGGTTGATAGCACCGAAATAGATTGGAGTGACAATGTTGAACTGACGTGTGAAGGACAAGAAATCCGCCCTCAACGGATTAATCTGTTTGATTTGGAAAGCAGTCAAATCGATTGGGGAGCTTATAAAGAACAAGGACAAGCTGTTCTTAAAGAGAAACCGAAGAAAAAGCTTTTAGATCATCAGAAAGAAGCCCTTGAGAAAATCTGTGAAGGTTTACAAGAAGCAGACCGTGGCAAACTCATTATGGCATGTGGTACGGGCAAGACTTTCACAAGCCTTAAGATAGCAGAAACCATAGCAGGAACTGGCAAGCGTGTATTGTTTTTAGTACCCTCTCTTGCTCTTATCTCTCAAAAAAATTCGTGAATGGACAGAAGATACAGAAGTGCCTTTACGCTCCTTTGCCGTGTGTTCCGATACACAAGTGGGAAAGCGTCGTAAGAATAAAAATGATGATGAAGCTGGTCTCGATGCATCAGACCTTGTTTTACCGGCTACTACCAATGCCAAAGAGCTTGCGCGTAAAGCCAATAAAACTTCTCTTGATCTAATGACTGTGGTCTTTTCAACTTATCATTCAATCCAAGTGATTTCGGATGCACAAAAAAAGTACGATTTACCTGAATTTGATCTGATCATTTGCGATGAAGCACACCGTACCACTGGAGCTGTGTTAGGAACAGACAAGCGTGAATCTGAATTTATCAAGGTTCATGATAACAGCATCATTCAGGGCAAAAAACGTCTGTATATGACAGCAACCCCTAAGATCTTTACCGATGATGCCAAAAAGAAAGCCAATGAGATCAATGCCGTTCTAACATCTATGGATGATGAAGAGCTCTATGGAAAAGAGCTTTATACCTATACCTTCTCAAAAGCCGTTCAGAATGAATTGCTTGCACCTTATAAGATTATTGTTTTGGGTATTAATGAAGAGGAAGTAAGTCAATCCATTCAACATCTGATGACCGATGAGAATTATGAACTTATCCTTGATGATAAAACCAAGATCATAGGCTGTTATCAAGCCCTTGCTAAAATAGATCTCAAGGTTGATTTAAGTGATGACCCCAATCCCATGCGGCGGGCTTTGGCTTTTTGTAAAGATATCAAGACCTCTAAACGCATTCGTAACACATTTAATTCTGAAGAAATACAGGAAGAATTATTTAATCTTCATAAGGTCTATAAAGATACCCCGCCTCTTCACTGTACCTTTGATCATATTGACGGAACACAAAGTGCCAAAACGCGTCATAAAGCCCTTGATTGGCTTAAAGAAGATGTGGGGGGAAATACTTGCCGTGTGCTCACCAATGTAAGATGTCTGTCTGAAGGAGTGGATGTTCCTGCTCTTGAGCCATCATGTTTTTACACCCGCGTAAAAGTCACGTGGATGTGATACAGGCGGTGGGGCGTATCATGCGTCGTGCAAAAAGCAAGAAAAGAGGCTATATCATTTTACCCGTTGGGATCCCTGCTGAAGTTTCTGCTGAACAGGCTTTAAAATACAACAAAAGATACAGTGTTGTCTGGCAAGTGATCAATGCTTTGCTTGCTCATGATGAGAATTTTGAAATCACCCTTAACCAGATGATTTTAGGGCAAGACGTTAGTGATGTTTTGAAGATTAGAGCCTTAGAGAGCATGACCGCGGTTGAGGATAAACTTCATATCCATGAAAAATCAGAACATATGGGTCTTGAGATTGGAAAAGCCGCTCATGAACCACAAACTATTCATAGCGTAACAGGAAGATTACCTTTTTATAAAGAGTTTCCTAATGCTCTAAAAACCCTTCTTGCGAAGAAATTTGCTATTGCGGATTATTGGGAAAATTGGGCGGGCAATGTGGCTGAGATTGCTCAAAATCATATTAATCGTCTTAAAGATATGCTTTCCGATGAAAAGAGTGAAGCCTTTCATGCTTTTGATGCATTTCATAAAGAATTAAAGAACAATTTAAACAGTGAAATAAAGCAAGAGGAAGCGATTGAGATGTTAGCACAACATCTTGTCACGCGTCCCGTGTTTGAAGCTTTGTTTGAGGGCAATGAATTTGTCCAAAACAATGCCATTTCGCAAGCAATGGAAAAAATCTTAACAGAACTTGATAAAACCAATATCGAAGAGAAAACGAAAGATCTTGATAAATTTTACAAAAGCGTCACGTTCTGTACAGCAGAGATTACCGAAACTCATGCAAAACAGAATCTTATTATAAACCTTTATGAAAGTTTTTTTGTAGTGTAACTGCAAGAATTTGTTTAACTCTTTATTTGAAGAAAAAAGAGTGAACTCTATAGGAATCAAAATTCCAAAATATTGCTTATTTTGTTCAATATATTTTCTAGGACGTGGGTTAGGAATATTCTGAAAGTCGTTTTCAGAATCAATTACTTCAGGATTATAAGGGCTATTTTCTCCCGTTAAAACATAAATCCAATAGCAGATCTTTGAGTTCACAGAAAACTTTTCGATTACTAAGGTAGCACATTGATTATCACGGTTAAAATAGTACGTTCCTTCCTCTAAAAATTTATCAGCACCACTGTTATTAACTAATTCTGGGGCTGGATCTATTCTATATTTATAAGAAAGGAAGTTAAGGGTATTCATAAAGTTAACATAATTACAATGTCTATAATCTTATCAGATAGTAGGTGCTGCCAAAGTTATCTTAGTGGTTATGAGAAGGTAGTGTATCCAAAATATATTTCATTGTTTAGAATCGTTTAGCTGAGAATTAAAGCTATAAAATTTTAATTGCAGAAGCAATACGAGTTTTAGAGAACTCTGCAGTGAAAGCTGCTTAGATTTTCAGAGTATGACTCCCCTTCCCTGCTTTTAAGTGGAGGAAAAATTAAAACATTAAACGAAGCATGCCATCACGTAAAATGGCGTTAATCCGCATTTGATATCCTTTCCCTTGACTTTTAAAGTCACGCTAGCACATCTGAATCCACTCGCACTGTTGTGACAGTTTTGGGTGGTTTATAGAATGGATTGAAAACGGCGTTTTTCCAGAACACATCATTGAGTGACGGAATATCTCTATGATCAATTGCACTATCCGACATTACAGCCAATTTATCAATTTCAAGTCTCTGTTTATCTGTCAAAGCTGATAAGTTACCTACCTCAATTTCATAACGAACTTTCTTCTTTATAACGTTTCCTCTCTTTCAAATTGGCTCGTCGAGTTGAAATAATACGCATTACCTCTATACCATCTTTATTGTCATGGACAGTATGCGCTACGAATAGTAATAAAAACCTCCACAAGCACTAAAACTTGCTAACCATACTCTCTATTTTCAATACGGTCTTGGTTAGCCATGGAGAATGGATCAGAAAAAACATATGCAGATATTTCAAAACTTTACATGATTCTTTCTAAGATTACTTTTTGTTTTAGCATCATCCCATTCAAATCTCATTTTTATACCTTATATTAATACATTTATAAGGGTATTATATACATCAAGAGTTCTAGATAAACACTTAATTATCCATGTTTTGGTACAATTAATATAATTTAATACTTTAAAAATTAGTGATTAATTAACTAAAAATATAAAAAAATAATAAATTATTCTATGGCTTTATGCATATAATATGCAAATCGAATAAAACTTACAAGCATGCTAAATAAAACGATATTAATTGGCTATTTGGGAGCTGCTCCTGAAAGCAAAAAGGAATTTTGGTGCCTAAACATTCAATTTTCGTATGGCTACCTCTGAGAGCTATGCAGATAAAAATACCAATAAAAAAGTAGACAAAACAAAATGGTATTCCGTGGTGCTTTTTAATCTACAGAAATTTGGAAAAATTTGTTCTTCAGTACAGAACAGCCCCTTTTTTCGAATGAATGAGAGGAACGGTTTTTTTTATGGTCAACGCTACAAAGGATGCAATCAGCACTTTCAAGAAACCACTAACCAAAAAAACTAATGAACTTATTAAAACTGTCAGCAAAGGGACCTGTGTCATATAAGCTACCCATGGTATTCCAAAAGAATAAACTATACCAATGCCACCCACAATATTTATCATAAATAATATTATAAAATTTAACCGCTGCCAAAGCAATTCTACCATAAAGCCAATAAAAAATGCAGCAAATGGAAAACTAATCAGATAACCACTCGTAACTCCTGAAAAAACACTAATTCCACCACGACCACTAGGCAATAGAGGTAACCCAATCGCAATAAGAACAAGGAAAAGAAGTGATGCTAAAGCTCCCCTTTTCGCTCCAAGTATAGATCCTGCTAACATCGGAGCCATAGACTGAGCTGTAATAGGGACACCCAGCAAAAAAGGAAGATAAATAGGAGGGAAAAGACTCAAAACAGCGTAAATAGCGGCAAATAAAGCAATATAAACCAAATCTTTTGTATTCACTGAATTATTCCTTCACTAGGGAAAATATTTCGTTATTGTTGTACAATTAATAAAAAGTATCAGATTTATAAAAGTACAATTTAAATACATTAGATATAGAGAAAAATAATATAATAATTTATTTTAATAATATCACTTATATGAATCATATTAGATTCTACAATTTTTAATTACATCATAAATTACTATAGTTAAATTCAATAATAGTGATATATGAATATTATATAATGCATTTATTTTAGTTATTATGCTTTGAATAAATTAGAGGAACAGATCTTTTAATCGCGAGTGCAATAAAGGATGCAATCAACACTTTTAAACAATCGCCTATCAAAAAAACTGATGAAGCCATTAAAACCTTCAGTAAAGAAACTTTGGTCATATACGCTGTCCATGGAACACCAAAAGAATAAACTATCCCAATGCCACCAAAAGTATTTATTATAAATAATGTTATAAAATTTAACCGCTGCCAAAACAACTCTACCATTAAACCAATAAAAAATGCGGCAAATGGAAAACCTATTAAATAACCACTTGCAATTCCTGAAAAGACACTTATTCCACCACGACCACCAGGCAACAGAGGTAATCCAATCGCAACAAGAACAAGAAAAAGGAGTGACGCTAAAGCACCCCTTTTTGCCCCAAGTATAGACCCTGCTAGCATCGGTCCCATCGATTGAGCTGTAATAGGCACCCCTAGAAGAAAAGGAAGATAAATATAAGGGAAAAGGCCCAAAATAGCATAAATAGCGGCAAATAAAGCAATATAAACTAAATCTTTTGTATTCATTTGATTCTTCTTTTATTATAAGAATTTTTATTATTATGAGATGCTGTATCAATAGTATCAGCATCATAAGAACGCGCTTCCAATGCTTCAGCCACTTCTGAAGCCATTCTTATAGTCCGTATAATTAAAGGTATCGCAAGAGCGACAATGTTAGTATTAAGTCCCCTTGCTTGCTGTGCTTCATGTACCTCATTAAACTTTTCACTCAAAAGAGGAATAAACCTGATCGCCATAGAGATAACCATACTCACTTTTGATGGATTTATACCAAAACAACGAAAGGGCTGGAGGCCTGCTTCAATTGCATCTACCATATCTGAAACTTTTGTTGTGAATGAAATAACTGATGATAAAGAAAAGAGGATAACAAGACGTAATATGACCTCAACCCCCGTAAGCCAACCGCTAAAAATAGTTTGAAATACAAATAGAAGAACTAAAAGCAATCCCATCGATTTAAATTGCTTTATCACAGTTTTGAAAGGGATCTTGGCGACTCTATAGAATAAGATGACCAACAATAGAAATAACCCAAGAAGCGCTATGGAAGAAACCATTATTATAAAAGTTCCACAGGCCGTAAGAAATAATAACTTAACTCCAGGACTTAACCTATGAATAAATGTATCCCTCGGAATATATAAACCGATCATGACATTCTTCTTATATACTCCTTTATAGCAACAAAAGGTACATCATCAATTGCTATATCCCCCTTATCAAAAACCAGCACTCTATCAAATTTTTTCAAAAACTCTAAATCATGCGATACAACTATTGCCGTTTGTGGTAATTCTTCTATCACTTGCGTAACGCGATGCTTATTTCGCAAATCAAGTAATGTCGTCGGCTCATCAAAAATAATGTAGTCTGGTTTCATTGCAACTACACTGGAAATAGCAACGAGTTGTTTTTGCCCACCACTTAATAAATGGACAGCGTGATTTCTGAAATCTTGAAGTTCATAGCGCTGTAAAATTTCATCTACACGCTCCTTAATTTCATCTTTATTAAGCTTTAAATTTTTGAGACCAAAGGATAAGTCCTCTTCAACTAATGGTAAAACAATCTGATTATCGGGATTCTGAAAAACAAATCCAACTTTACGCTTTACTGCTTTTGCGTCGCGTTTTGTATCAAGCCCATCAACGCTTACACAGCCATAAGATGGTAATTGGAGCCCATTAATAAGGCGAACAAATGTACTTTTTCCAGAACCATTCGCACCTATAATAGCAATTCGTCTTTCGGTAAGCTGTACAGTAATATTTCTTAAAACACACAAATCACCAAAAACTTGTGTTACCTCATCAAATTTTATAATCCCCAAGGCTTATTCCAATCAATCCCTTTTATTAGCTCTTCTTTCTCTATCGTTTCAGTTTATAACCTAAAAGTAATAACAAGCACCATAGAGGAATAATAATGACTGCCAAACTCATATCAGGCATCTGTACAGGAATATATGCTTCAAGAAAAGGCAAGCTTATTCCTATCATATCAAAAAGTCGAGTCATCAATCCATTTTTCCCAAAACCACTGACAAACATAATGCAAAATAATAAAGCAAGAAAGCAGAGGCAAAGATAGTTAGCGTAAGGATATAAACCAAACGCATAAATAAAATCGCCCTTTCTGTTCTTATGGGCATTGCGAAATTTCAAATGAACAATAACAATAATAGCCCAAGTAATCACTGCTGCTGCAGTTGCAAGAGCCATGATCCGCATGAAACTATTATCAGGAACAAGAGCATTAACAACGACAATCAACGCCGTACATAATGATGAAAAAAGGATAGCAATATAAGGAACACGAGCAGCACTCAGTTTACTAAAAATATGTGGTGCATTTTTTTGTACAGCTAAACTATAAAGCATACGGCCATTAGAATAAATGCCACTATTGTAAACAGAAATAGCAGCCATAATCACCACAAAATTCAAAATATGACCAGCAGCAGGAATTCCTATAGTCTCGAAAATTGTGACAAAAGGACTACCTTTTTTTCCAATCATATTCCAAGGGCTGATTATCATAATAACACTGATAGAACCAATATAAAAAATTATAATCCTCCACATAACTTGACGAATAGCCGCTGGAATTGTTTTTTGTGGATTAGATGCCTCTCCAGCAGCAATACCAATAAGCTCCGTTCCTCCAAAAGAAAACATTACTACAGAAGTTGCTAAAACAACCCCTACTGCTCCATAAGGAAAAAAACCGCCATGGTCCCAAAGATAATGAATATTCGCTTGATTTTCCCCTAGTCCAGTGACAATGAGAAAAATTCCAAAAATAATCATACCAATAACAGCAGCCACTTTGATCAAAGCGCAAGCAAATTCAAATTCTCCATAAAAACGAACATTAAACAAATTAACAAATGTAACAAATAAAAGAATAATGAAAGATGTCTTCCAATGATCAATCAAAGTCCAATGATCAAGGTAAAACCCTATCACTGTAAGTTCAGCCATGCTCACAAGAATATAAAGAAACCAATAATTCCAACCTGTTATGAAACCAGCTAATCTCCCCCAATATTTATAAGCAAAAAAACTAAATGCTCCTGAAGACGGTTCTTCTACTGACATTTCACCAAGCATTCGCATAATGAAATACATAATAAGCCCGCCGACAAGATAAGATAAAATAACTGAGGGACCAGCTAATTGAATTGCCTCGGTTGACCCATAAAAAAGTCCTGTCCCAATAACGCCACCCAAAGCAATCATTTGAATATGGCGATTTTGAAGGCTACGCTTCAATTCCTCGTGCTTTTTTTCAGACATCATGCCTCACTACTTTTGTTGAACTTAACCTCAACTTTTATTGAAAAATTAGGCACCTCTTTCAAAAAACACAAAACAAACGTAAACTTATTTTCTTATCATAATGCAACTCCTTATTTTTTTGTGCATTATACGTATGTCCCGTTGAAGTTTTAAGAAAAAATATGCTCCACCCTTTATTTAAATTAATGTCCTTCATTTTCGTTACACTAACCATTATAGCATTGGTCATTGATAACGCACACTCTTTAATCACATCACATTGGACAACAACCCCCTTTAATAAAATTTTAACAAACCTTCTGCAAACAGATATCTATCACCTTAATCAATCTCTATGCAAGGTAATGCCTGATTTTCTGTCCTCAATTTGCATTACTCTTACTTATTTACCCGCATGGTCTATCTTTGGGGCTTTAGCAATAGTATTTTGTATCTTAAATTACGAAAAACAAAAGCCTTTTCACAAAATATCATATAATAAAGAGTCCATTTGATCTTGAAAAAAACTTCTAGAGCTCTGTGTACTATAACATAATCGATGTCGCTTAACCCCCCTCACTCTATTAAAACAACTGAAAATCACTTGATCATCAGAACAAATTAAAACGCTTTATTATAAATATAGGCGCTCACTTATGATTTCTATAGATAACGATAACATCACTTTATTTGTATCAATTTTAAAAAATTAGCGAATAAATCTACCTCCCACCTATAAGAAAACTCTGTACAGAAAAAACTTAAAATATTGCAGTTCATATATTCTTCTATGGCTGCTTCTTTATACTCTACAAAAACTTTTCTTAATTTTCGTACTAGAAACCCCATATAAAAAACGTCTTCTAATATCAGCACTCCTTATAAGATTAGAACTTATTAAAATTAATGAAGAAGCTTATAAAAATTATTCTACAAGTCTAACAAAATGCGTGAAATAAAAACTCATCTGTAAATAATTGCAATTGTGATAAAAAATATTTCGCACCTTCTCCCTATTGAGAAAATGGTAAGATAACAGCTTCAGTAACACTCTGTTCTTTTAAAGCTGAAAATCGTCTCGCTAAAATATCAACTTTTTAGATATCTCATCCAAACTTTTTCATTGATTAGTTACCTCTCGAGAAAGTTCCTCAATGAATTTTTCTTGGTAAGCTAGCTTCATTTCTAGTTCTATCAGCCGATCTTCATCCGACATGATTTTTACTTCCCCTTAAATAAAAAAAACGTGATTAATGTTATTAATCTTCCTCCCTTCTTCTTCCCATAAAAATGAGAAGTAACTTTTCAACTAATTCTACTCATCTATTTGCACATTATAAAAGGTTTATGATGATCTTTATTTTCCCAATCACTCTATGCAACAAATTTCTTTCTTAAAAATCAGAAAAGTTTTTTATCTTGATTAAGTTATCTTAACACCATTTTTCATTCTAAAGATCTACATTCCCAGCTTCTTAATTTAAGTGCTATCGTAAATTGGAAAGCATTTTATAGCATTAAGGTCAAAGAATACTTTTCTCTGACTTTTACATACTTCTCCTTCAAATTATTATCATATGTATAAATTATTGAAAAAATGCATTCTTGCTTTTATACGTACTTTTAGCTATTACCCTCAAATTAGTTTTGTCTCATTGACTTACAAACCTATGCCGCATTAGCTCAGTTGGTAGAGCACATCATTCGTAATGATGGGGTCGCTGGTTCGAATCCGGCATGCGGCACCACTTTTTGTATTTAGCGTATTGAAATATATAGATTTTTTCTTTAAACAGCCATTTTCAGACCACCTTTTAGACCACCTTCTACAGTTTATATAATTTTACCTAATTTGTTCTTATTTGCTCCTTATTTTTCTTTGGAGTGAAGGCTAAGATCTCTTTTTTTCTCCATCTCACTGCTCTCCCTAGCTTATATGGCTCCGGAAACAACCCCTGAAGCACCCAATTGCGAATCGTTGTTGTGGATACACTAAAAAGCTGTGCACACTCACGTGTCGTTACATATCTATCTCCATCATCAAATATCATCTCATTACCTTTCTCTTTTTTATATTAATTAAATGGGTGGGAGTGCTGGAAGGAGAGAGCACCCCCATAGGTTTAAGCAGCTTTTGCCAAAATCTTTTGCATCTCTTGTTCTATTTCCCCTAAAAAGATTTCGACCGCTTTATTGATCTCTTCAATGTGTTTCTCATCACGGAGGACGCGTTTGATTTTCATTCTCAAACCAGTAGATTTGCCTACAAAGTTTGGATTATAGCTCATGAAATCACACCATTTGCGTCCAGTGCATGCCATTTGGAATTGCATCTGTGCGATATATTCAGGCTTGATTTCGTCATAAATAAAAAAACGCAAATGCGTGGTTGATTGTGGACATTTGACTTCTATTAAACCGTCCTCTCCAATGAACCCATCAGGACTAGCCCCCGCCATTTCCATTTTGGGGTGTGGGATAAACCCGCATCTTGTGACTTCTGCGTCATAAATGAATTCATATTCTCTTAAGGCATCTTCTTCATGTTCGATACCCCATTGCATAGCAGGTGTTGTATAAGATTGGCTTATTTCCTCTATTAAGCGTTCTGTCATGAGTTTCGTTTTGTAGTCTTCATATTTGCTGGTAGGCAAGCCTTTAGCTGTCTTACTGAGTACGCTGTAGACATTAGATGCAGTGACTTTACCCAAGCGCGCTTGAAACCACTCTGCTGTCCTTTGTTCCATTTCACACCGCCGTTTCTTGTTGAGTTGGCGCATATTCGATATCTTGTATAGGTGCATCTAATTGCTCTTGTTGTGCTTTATTCATTTGCTTTCGTTGCTTTTTTTTCAAAGAAAACAAAGCGGTTTGTGCTTGTTTAAAAGACATATCTTTTAGATTTTTTACTCCTATGAAAGAGAGAAGCCTACTTTCTTCAGATTGTGTTTTTTTAATTAATTCTTTGATTTCATTCATCTGTTCAGAAGAGATACCCGCAAGAAGTGTTATTCCATCTGTATCGTCTTCTTTTCTTGCAACATTAAGAAGCATGCCTAAGAGATATCTACGTGCGTAGCTTATAGTAGAACCAACCGCTTGTGTGTTATTTTTGCTTCCCGTAGCATCAATGGGAAATGTTCCTTGTGTTGATATTTCATTGCCCGATATATGCTTTAAAGTCATTTCTACAGTTATGTCATTTGAACTCTGGTCTTTGATACGAGAGAACAAGGCAAAGTGATGTTTTGCAAGAGGTTCTTTAATAGCATCAATATATTTATCAAGCGTTGTATAGAGGCTTTTAGTATGTGTATTAATGGCATTTTGTTCGATATTTTTATATTCCACTTGTATAGTAGAAAGATCACGGACAAAGTTTTGACGCTCTTGTCGTTCTATCTCCTTTTCTCGCAATTCAAGAAGACGCTCTAAGCGATCCATATCGACGTCACTGTCTAAGGCTTTATTTAAAATACATTCCATGACAGTTTGTTCGACGGCTACATGATGTGTTTCTTCAATTTCTATTAGGTTAGTGTTTTGTTCACTCATCTTGATTTCCTACATTGCGCGCAATTCACCCGTGGCGTGAATCACGCTGGTGTTTAAAAGTTGGTTTTTCGGTGTTAGAAACGGCTTATGTAGCTTATATCGCTTGCTGAATAGTCACTTTCGTAGATGATTGAATTGCGTCCACGAATTTCAAGATTACCAGAAATATTTACATTATCGAAAATATATACTCCATCTAGAATTTTCATATTTCCGGAAATGTGTGCTTTATCACTTATATAAGCATTTCCATAGACACGGGCATAGCCATAAACATGGCCCAAAACTCGAGCCTCACCATAAATTTGTGCATTGCCGTAAACTTGTGCATCATATTCAACATATGCTTCACCGCAAACTTTTGCATTTTCATAAACACGCGCCCTGCCTGTAATTTCTGCGCATTCAAATACTTGTGCATTGCCGAAAATCTTAGCGTCACCATAAACCATAGCTTTATGCCAAACCCAACAATCGCCTTCATGCGATAGGTTGTCTTCTTTTTGTATATAGCCGCCTAAGTAACCCTTTTTAATATTTCTAAAATCTCTTAATGCACGTATGCGATAAAGTTTTTTACTTTTATCGGTTCTTGCATCATAAAATTCTTTTATTTCATCAGTAAGTTCGTATTTCTTTTCCATGGTTTTTGCCCCTACCTTAAGATAGCATCACTTCCATAAAATGCTGTTTTGCCAGCTACTATGGCATTACCACCAACTTTTGCGTTATTATAGACTTCGGCATCTTCATAAACCTTAGCGTTTTCATAGACATATGCATTTTCATAAACCCACGCATCATCACCAACCCAACAATTGTCATCATGGCTAAGATTTCTTTCAGTCTCTACAAAGCCACCAAGATCACCTTTTTTAATATCTCCGAAATTCTTTAATGCGCGGATACGGTGAAGTATTATTTTACCAACTTTAATTGTCTCATCAGTCAGTTCATATTTCTTTTTTATCATAATAACCTCCTCTTAATGCATGCTTTGTCTTTTAAACTCTTGAGACAGCAGCCCCATACCTTTTGTGGTGATTTTTGCGCAAGGAATGACCTTTTCTATTCCATTTGCGGTTTGAAGTGTGATAGTTGGACAATCCATAAGTTTCTTTTGGATTTTGTCTTGATAAGGAAGCAAATTTCCACCTGCTGCTCGTCTGTAAACCCACCCTTTTTGCTGTAAGAATTGAATGAACTGTTTTGGTTGCATCTCAAGTATTTTAGCGGCTTCTGTAAGACCAAAGAGTCCATCATGGCGCTGTAAGCTTTCAAGAGCCATGGCTTTTGGTGTTAAATCTTCAATGATGGTGTCTTTTTGATCTATTTGACCTTGTAGGTAATTCAAAAAGCCAATCATAGCCTTTGGACTTGAGTAATCGATTTGTGGTGTAACAACTTGCTTTGCACGCCGCTCGCATTCAATAAAATATTGACGGGCTTGTTTTCCTTTTTCATTACGCTCTACCATGGCGAGCTCTTTTGCCATGTCTAATGTGAGGTGATAGTCTATAGCTGTAACAGCTCTAGATTTTGCGCTCCCCAATTTTGGGGACCGCAAATCTTGTGTTTTTATGAAATCATTTCCCTCTTCAAATTCATATTGATGAATACGGTCCTTAATCCAAGTAGAGAAATCTTTCCCAATTTCCAAAAACGCATGTAACTCACGAGCGTTGACCGTTTGAACGGTTTCGTGTTTGATTGTATTGTGCTGGATAGCAATAGGCTTTTCCATTACGAACCTCATATTGATGGGATTGATGAATGAAAGGGGGCGCTTTTAAATGCGCCCTTTAGAATTTTTAAATCACATCACAAAGACGTAATTTATTTTGCTCTTCATAGGTCCCGTAGACCTCATCATTATATTTTTCGTCTGCGATCTCGTCTAAAAGTTCATTGTAAGCATCACTTTCACGTACAAAGTAATGAACCTCACTATCCTCATGGAGATGTTCAATATTTGCTTCTACATATGCGTCTGCAATCTCTTCAGAGATATCTTCACAATTATTCTCAGAAGGATTTATACGAAAGATTTGGATTGCATCATCTACCTCAGCAACAATGCTTAGAATTTAGCTTGCATCAAGTGGTCCAGACTCTGCAATGTTTTGATTATCATCGTAGGAAACTAATAAAATTTCATTGGAATTTATAAGAATTGGCTTATCCATAATTTTTCCTCCCTAACGCCTCTTGGCGATTGTTTGTGCGTGGTTTGTATAATTACTTATATAACTATAATTATAAAACAGCAAGCAAAAAATTATAAAAAATTATATTTTTATAAAAAATATTATAATATCTTGCTGAATAAGAGGGGAGGATAATTAGCGATAAGTCCGAATCATCTTGCTGTAAGAACTTATTGGCAAAATAGCAAATATTTCTCCAACCCACACAATTTTAACATTCTTAATAGGTAAGGCATTCCAAGAAAGCAGATCTATTTCACCATTCATGCCCCTGCTAATCTGCTTTATATATCTTTTATTATCATGTGTTAAAATAACGGCTTCTTTGCCAAAAAAGGATTCTATTGTTTTAATTTGGCGCCGTCTTACGATAACCATATCTCCATCTTTATAGGCTGGAATCATAGAATCTCCTTTAACTTCAAAAGCAACCATATCATCAGGTAAAGCAAAAGGAATTTCTACTTGTTCAAGACCATCTTCAGGGATTTGTTCAAAACTTGGATCTATCTGTGTTCCTGCTCCAATATACCCCATAAGAGGAACAAAAGTTGTGAAGTGATTATCCCCTTTTAGTTCTTTATATAATTCTAAAATGGCATCTCTATTAGAGCCGCGTGGATCAGAATCTTTTAACCACTTAGACACTGAAGCTTGTGTTACGTTTAGCCGTTTGGCTACATCTTCTTGCGTTAAGTTAAACTCGGTCAAAATCTTTTTTAATGTGTTTATAATATTAGATTTATTACTCATACTTCTGCTTACCTTATTTTTTTATCGTTGATAAAGATAAATTTCATTGACTTTATATAACTATAATTATATGAATAAAATAAGACAAAGCTGTAATTGGAGCTTGTAAATGGATCAACGAGAAGATTTTAAGAATTTGACTAAGTCAATACGGGGCAAATTTAATTGGACACAATCAGAAATGGCGAAAATGCTTGGTGTAACTCAAGCAGCTGTTTGCAAGTGGGAAAAAAGAGGATCTATCTCCGTAATAAATTATCTAAAGCTGCAAAAGTTGAAGGATAGTTCTAGCTCTATGCCTGCTTTTATTGCTGCTTCTACAGATAATAACGAACATCAACAGCACCATTCACACTCTTAAAGAAGAAAGAAAGTAAAGATGGATTATGGTTTAGCGGCAATTATTATACTTTTTACGACCAATGTAATTACGGTTTTTTGTTTGTGGGCCTATCGTAAAGTTTTTTATTTATATCGTAAAAAAGAGCAAAGCTATGTAAATGTTTTGCAAAAATCATATTATACTTTTTATATTTTGAAAGATTTAATACAGGAAATAGGTTTTCCAGAAGGCTGTACAATCGTTTTTAATAATTCTGATTGGAATTTTTCTTTTGATGAAAACAACCATTTAATAGCCAAAAATTCTTTAGGACCAGAATTGTCCATAAAGATGCATGGCGACACAAAATATTTCAAAGAAAACTCTCAAAAAATTTTTGAAAAACACAATCGGTCCAAACATTAAATGTAACGAGATGAGGCATGCAGTGTATTTTTGAATTGAGTAAGTTCATTTTTTTTAATTTATGACTAAACGCTCTGTCATAGCAAACATATAAATACGTAGAGCCTTAAGGGGGGGATAATCATGGTTTTTAAAGCACATAAGAATGACATTGGTAAACCGCGTGTTGATCTTATTCCACCGTTGACACTGATTGAAATCGGTAGAGTTTTAGAGCTTGGAGAAAACAAATACGGTGCAAGCAATTGGCGTCATGGCATGAATTGGAGCCGTTTGTATGGAGCTTCTTTACGTCATTTATTAGCATGGTTTGGTGGAGAGAATAAGGATGGCGAGAGTAATTTATCACACTTGGCACATGCGGCTTGTTGCATTCTTTTTTTAATGGAATGCGAGGCAAAACGGATTGGCCGAGATGACCGCCCTAAAAGCAAAGAATAGAGATCAGAATGAGTTCGAATGAGATTTTAATAGCGGGCTTGGTAGTTTTGGGAGCTTTGCTTGTATGCGGAGCGATGTTGCGTGTTGTATTTTATTATCGCAACAAAGTCAAAGTTCTTAAAGAGCAGGTCTTGACTTTAAAAAGCAGCATAAAAACTCTTGATGAAGAATACGCGTGGTCAAGAAGTGCATCTTCAAAGGACGTGGCAAAGAGAACTAGTGATCTGAATATTGCAATTAAAGAACGCGATAGAGCGATAAAAGAACTACAACAAAGGACTGAAGAACATGAAAAGGCATTCAGAGATGTAAGTGAAGTAGTGATGGCACTAAAAGCAGATGTTCAATCACGTGACGAGGAAATTGAAAGACTAAGACAAGAGCTTAAGCAGCGTGAAGGTGCAGTAAAAACGCCGCCTCATAAGAAGAAAAGAAAGTGAGGGAAAAAAGATGAGTGTGACAGCGATAGCTTTGGGTATTGCATTTGTGATCTTTGATTTACTTATAATCTCCTTTGTTGTCTCGGAAATATTAGACAAAAAGAACGATAAACTCCGTGAGATCATTTCGAAAAAACATAAAATTTTACACGATTTGAAAATGCATATCTTCAAGAATGGGGTGGGAACATGAATCTAGGTGAATTAGTACTCTACTTATTCATATCAATAAATGCAGTGTTTTTTATTGCAATGATAGTTTTTATACTTTTAGTTGCGCCTATTTACATAGTGTATACTTCTGCTCAACCCGTCATAAAAAAGAAGAAAATTCTTAAGGAATTAGATGCTGAGATTGAGAGTTTAAAGCACAAGATTAATGAGAAGTAGGTACTGGTGATTTAGATGTCTCATACAATTCTTTGCCTTGATCTAGGGACTAAGACAGGCTGGGCGCTTCGTGATGCAGATGGTTTTATCACAAGTGATACAGAACATTTTCAATCACGCCGTTTTGAAGGCGGTGGTATGCGTTATTTGCGCTTTAAGAAATGGCTTACTGAACTAAAGAGGTCTGTTGATGAAATTGATGCAGTGTATTTTGAAGAGGTCCGCCGGCATGTGGGTACAGACGCTTCTCATGTTTATGGGGGCTTTCTAGCAACATTAACGGCGTGGTGTGAACATCATCAGATACCGTATGAAGGCATTCCCGTTGGTACCATTAAGAAAGCAATGACAGGCAAAGGGAATGCGTCAAAAGAAGAAATGATTAAGGCAATGCGTGCAAAAGGTCACGCGCCTTGTGACGACAACGAAGCAGATGCTTTGGCAATTTTATATTTAATGAAAGAAGGGGGTATATATGTCCAGTAAATTACCGTGGACGAGGCTGTTTGCAGATAGGTGGATTCTTGATCTTGCTTGTTTATCTCCCATTGAATGCAATGTTTATATAAAATTGCGTTTGCAAATGCTTTACACTGGAGAGCCGCTTTTAAATAACACAAAGGTCTGGGCTAATTACACTGGTTGTTCAGTAAAAATGTTTATGAAAGCGTTAGAAGTTTTAATAAGCACGGGTCATATCGAACGTTTAGACGATGGGTGTTTATGGAGTTTAAAAGTTGAAGAAGAACTCAATAACTCTAATGAAAGCTTAGATAAAGTATCGAAGACATCTCGGTCAAAGAAGTTATCAGAGAGAGCAAAGAAAGCAGCGCAGGCAAGATGGGATAAACATACAAATGATGCTTGTGATGATGCTAAAGCCATTGAAAATACTGATAAAAACAATGCTAAAGCCATGCTTAACGATGCTAAAGTTATTAAGCATGATGCTAACAGTATGCTTAAGGATGCTAAGCATGATGCTTACGACATGCTTAATGATGCCTATATATATAACATAAACAATAACACTAACATTAACAGTTATAATAAAAAAACTAAAACTATCGTTTTAGCAAAAAAAGAAATTGGTTCTGAAGATTTAGAAACAATCGATTTGGTTGACGAGCCAACAGAGGTTGCTGCTGTTGAGATCACATCAGAGCAAATCGAAACCTCATCAGACAACCAACCTTCCATTCACGAGCAAGAGAACGTTCCCAAAAAAGCAAAACGAGCGCAAGCTAATCGCGGTTGTCGATTGCCAGAGGATTTCAAACCTAATTTGCAATACGCAATCGATCAAGGATTAACGCATGATGAGGCGCTGTTAGAAACCGAACGGTTCACAAATTACTGGATAGCAAACCCAGGTAAAAATGCAAACAAACGAGATTGGCAAAGGACTTGGTACAATTGGGTCACAAGCCCTATCGGAACGCTAGCAAAGAAAAAAGCAAGATTAGAACAGGAAAAACGGTTAGGTGGTTATCATGGAAAATTCACTCAGAAAACTTTCACAGAACAGCTTGCAGAAGGCTTCAACGAACTCAGAGATCATCTCTCATCTGGAGAAGATTATGGAAATGATCAGTCCGGGGTATCCATTGACGCTGAAAGCTGGGAATACATTGACGAAACAGGAGGAAGAGCAAACCTTAGATGCTTGCAATCTTCTACAAGCGTTGCTCTCTGTGAAAGCTTCAGTTAAGCAAATTGAGCAAGCTTCTTTCCTACTCTCAAGCATGAGAGTCCCTGCGAACACAGATTCCAAAGCCGTTGTTCTATCCTATAGCATGATGCTGGAACGGATTTCAGCATATGCTCTGAAAAAAGGCGTCGAAGATATCGTAACTGGTCAAGCAATTGGGATATCAAAAACATTTATGCCAACTTGTGGAGAGCTTTTAACTTATTGCCAGACACTAGAAAATACCCTTCTTTCAAAAGCCGAAACTGTACGTAGAGCAATTGAAAACACACGTGAGAAAACACTCAAAGAAAAAACAGCGAAAGAGCATTTTAGACCACTAACGCTTGTTCACAAGCAAGAGCTTGAAGAGACTTTAAATGGCATTGGTGGGATAATGAAACGCTTTGGTCCACAGCAAACTAGTGAAAAGTGCTGATCATTTTACAATTAGGTATGTGTTTAAATCGACAAAAAGGCACCATACAAAGCGATTTAAAGATTTTATGATAAAAACACATCTGTAATACAAAACGCTCTGTACGGTCAAATTTAAGGTAAATTAACCTATTGGTAAAAATAGGAATTAAAACATGGAAATATTAAAACGAAGATTCTTTAAAAAACGTAAACAGCCTATGCAAAAAGAGTTTGTTGCAACAGCTGTTGGTTATGTTCCTTGGGGAGACGGAGCAGAGGAGTATTTTTACAACCTCTACGAATATGAAGACGGCACAAGAGAGTGTGAAAAGTTTGATGGCGGACAGTATTATACCACACCAGAAAATGCAGATTTTAGTACCAAAGCGCAGGTGAAAGCATGGGTTTACGGTGGTGCTATTCCGAAAAGCATTCTGAATTACGAACCTCTTATAGACGAGATCAATAAAGAGATCAAAAAATTATCGAAAACCGCAGGAAATAAATATGTTTACAGATAAGCAAATAAGAGCCTTGTTTGGCATTATAACTTTTATATTTTTATGTTTTTTAGGAATTAAAAAAATCCCTACTTTATCCAAAGTATTTTGATATTTGCATCTTTTGGTTTGATAATAATAACAAATATTTTTGTAATTTTATGCAATTCTCATATTCCTTTTGAATTGCAAAATAATCCAAAATATAAAGATGATGATACAACGGGTTGGGTGAAACTAACACGTGATTTACAACAGTATATGCACAGACTTTTAAATATAATAATTTTAGCGCTTGTCGTTTTAATTTTTCCAAATAGTTATAAAGAAACGGTTTCTTTGCCTGTCACCTCTAAGCACGTGGAACACCAGTTTTCTTTTTCATTGGATACCGTATTTGGGTATTTAGACATTGTACTTTGGTACTATTTTTTATGCTGTGTATTGTTTCTTATGTTTCGTACACGCAATTTAATAAACATATCCATCTACATACTACAGTCTTGTACTAAAAAGCCATAGTAAAATCTCCGATTTATAAGACTTTTTTGGTTAATCGGTATTGTATCTTCTTAACATCGATTGATGAAATCAACAAAACATCAAAAAACACCTAAAAAGGCACGTAACGATGACTCATATCTGCTCACCATTAAGATATCCAGGCGGCAAGGCTATACTTTATGGAAAAGTCAAAGAAATTTTTGAAAAAAACACAATATCATTTCTCAAAGCAGCTTGATTGCATGAATAGGAGTTTTAATCACATGCTTACACTATTTGGCAAAACTTTACGCAAAATTCGCCTTGATCGCTTTGAACGGCTCTTAGATATGGCTGATAAACTAGGCATATCTGTAGCATTTTTATCTTCTGTTGAGATTGGCAAGAAATCTGTTCCAGTAGGAATGGAAGAAAAGATCATAAAGCTGTACGCTTTAGATCAAAACATGGCTTCTCTTTTAAGAAAAGAGGCTGATATTTGCCGAAAGAGTTTTATAATGAATTCTTCTGATCCACTTAACCATGAAATGGCTAACACGTTTTGTAGAACTTTTAAACACCTTTCACAACAAGAGCTAACAGAGTTTAAGGAATTTATGGTGAAAATGGAAAAGAAACGCTGCTTGCAAAATAAAATCCCTTGATCTCCTTATCTTATACGTACACCACAAAACGTAATGTTATATGTTAATAATTAATAATATATCATTGAAATAATTGAAAAAATAATAAAATTATGCTAAGATTTTTTACATATTTAAATACAAATTTAAGGTAACTAAAATATGCTAAATAAAGTGACGTTAATCGGGCGCCTTGGTGCCAATCCCGAAAGCAAAACAATGAATTCTGGAGCAGAAATAGTCAATTTTAGTATAGCGACTTCTGAGAGCTATACAGATAAAAAAACCAATCAAAAAGTAGAGAAAACAGAATGGCATTCCGTGGTGATTTTTAATCCGCATTTAGCAAAAATTGCACTTCAATATCTAAACAAAGGTTCAAAGGTTTACATAGAAGGAAAATTACAGACACGCAAATGGCAAGATAAAAATGGGCATGACCGTTACACAACAGAGATTGTCTTACCACAATTCAAAGGTGAATTGTATTTGCTTGATGCAAAGAAAGATCAATCGGCATCCCCTACCCCTTCACCTATTACTTCTCAAAATTATGCTATCGCTTCAGGTGCTCAAGATTATAGAACGGCTCTTAACGATAGCGTCCCATTCTGATTGAAAAAAAATATGACAAAAAGAAAAAAACGTGCAAAACGCGGTCGTCCACGGATTAAAGGATGTATCAGAGAACCAAATGGACGTATCTCACGAGCAAAAACACCGCATGAACCCATGGATAAATTGGCAATTGAAATGCGTGCCAAATGCTTCTGTTTGACCATAGAAGAGGCTAAAAATCCGCTTTCCGGTACCTATATCGGGCGGCTTTATCTGCAAGGTGTGATTAATCAAGACCAATATGATGCTGCACAAAAATATCTTGAAGTGAGAAATAATTATCTCTGTGCAAAAGCCTTACCAAATGCAATTTATGATGACTTTACTCCATCTTTAAATGAAGAGGCAAAAAAACAATGGATTGAAAAAACTACTCATTACTATGAAGCAATGAAAGAGGTGCTAAAAGAAGCACAATGCCTTTATAGACAGCACAACCTTTATGCCGCGCTACAGTATCTTGTTAGTGAAGATCAATCACTGCCACATCTTGTCGGTTCGCTGTATGTTGCTCTGAATGCACTTCATAAACATTTTATACAAAACCGCTAAATTTTAAGCAGCATTTTGAACATTGATAGTGATCTCTTTTCCAAGAGCAATGAGAGTGGATTCTAAAGCATCTAATTTTGTTGCGTGGTTTAAATCCAATAATCGGTCAATTTGTATTGGGTGAAGTTTTAAAAGACGCACGAGATCAGCTTTGCGTAAGTTTTTTTCAATCATAGCGTTGTGTATTGCAATTTTTAAAATAACTAATGAAGATACTTCAACAAAAGGATAGGCAGCATCACGAGCTCCAAAAGGGACCACTTCTCGATCTTGGAAACGCCCCATAATAACTGTTAAAAGGGCATTTTTAGCGTGTTCCAAAGCCTCTTTTTCGTCGTTACCATAGGTAATAAATTCTTGAAAGTCTTTGGAAACGACAAGAAGAGTATCATTGTCATCTTTGATAAACTTAAGTGCATATTTCATTTACATCTCCATATTCAGACTTACCTTAGGTCAAGATCTTTAAGAATCTTTTGAACTAATCCCGTTCCTAATTCTTTCCGCGTACCATGCATAGGTAAAACGGATTTTTTAGAACCACGTTTTACAAGCAAATGGCCACCTTTCCCTGAGGTAAAACTGCAACCATGTTTCGTAAGATATCTTTTTAATTCTTGACTGTTCATAAATATAATATAACATCTAAAATGTTTAAATACAACATAAATGTTGTTATTTGTATAAAATTAAAGATTGGCTTTTAAAATACTAAGTTTTGATCAAAAAAATTAAAAATACACAATATCGTGATTTTTCTATTGACAATACGTGAAAAATCGTATTTAGTGGCAGTACGGCACTGGTTTTATTGCGTCTAAAATTCAAAAATATCCCCTAAAATTTGATAAAATATTAAGCTTTCAAGAGGGCTTAAAGTACTGTTTTTATTGATAAAACAGACTAATCTATTTTGCACATATCAAACGCCATTCAGTAACCAATGATGTCATTAATTCATTGCCTCAAAAGGAGCGAAGATGAAAGCAATCATCACCAAGCCAATGTGTGTTGTTGGCGATAATAAAAGCACTGTTCGTTTTGAAACTTCAACTCCCAATAATCCATTTGTTGAGATTTCCAATCAAGTCTACGCACGTCTCAAGCGTGCAAATGCCGCTAAACCTTTTGTTGATGTTAAAACAAAAATAAAGCCTGACAAGGAAGTTGAACAAATTAAACAGATAGAACAAGAAGCCGTACAAACATCGTCTGAACCAGTGACAGAGGAAATTCCACTCGAACAGCCAAAAGCATCTAAAGCTTCCAAGTCACCTACCCCAAAAAAGGCTTAGAAGTTGAAATTAATCATCCACCAAAAATGGTATCTTCAACAGGTGAAGGATACCTTCACCAGTCTTCAAGCACCACGCCTTAATTGGGCTCTGCGTAATGCTCTAAACACCGCAGCAAAACAAGTTGAACGCTTTACTGAAAAGCAAGTTGCTGACATCTCATCAGCCCAAATAAAGCGTATAAGAAGAGGTGTTTATATTAAAGAAAAGGCAACAGCAAGGTTTCTTGAGACAGATATCATTGGTTCTAGAACACCAATACCTCTTAAATTTTTTAAAGTAAACGAAACAAAACGCGGCGTAACTTACACACTGTTTGGAAAGAAAGAAATCTTACCCCATGGTTTTATCAAGGGAGGCAGTTTTCCAAAGCGTGTTGAATTAAAAAAGCTGAATGGTAATGTATTTCAAAGAGCGGATGGAGATAAATTTCCCATTGCAAAACAAGAGGGACCTTCAATTGCTGGGGTGATGTCCAAACCAGAGATTGCAAGTGCTATTGCACAATATGCCAATGAAAGATTAACCAAAAACATACAGAGACAACTTTCTCGTCAAGAATATGCTGCCAACAAGAAAGGCTAGATCATGTTCTCAAGCTTTATCTGCACACTACACACAGCAATCTTATTACTTGACAAGATTCACGAAAAACATATATCGTTAAATCAGGTGCCTAGAAAACACCTTGATAGATAGCGGATAGATTGCCGGAACGATCTCTTCTCCGCACATTGAAGGCTTTGACTCATTCTATGCTCGTCGCATATAATGATCTCATCGGGTGTAGTTATGCTATACAATACCCTTTTGGGAAAAGCATAACGACGGACTATCTACCGTGTTTTCTAGCACCCGGCATCCTTTGTTGGTTGTCAATACTTTTAGGATTTTTCAAAAAATAATTGACAGTTTCTGTGAACAGCTATAGTCTGATTGGCAGGCTTAAAACACCTGTAACCAATCGGTTCAATAGTATCCCGAAAGATCTGTTGCCCATCATAAGAAATTTTGTCCAGGGTCTTCACATGTATGTCCAAGGGTAACCTAAAGATGTGAAGGACTGAATTGGTTCGGTTGTTTTAGCCCTGGATACTTAAACTTTTAAAACAAAGGAACCAATATTATGAACACTCTTATTAAAATATCAGAAAAAATTATTGAACAAGAAATTGTGCAAACGGTCAATGCGCGTGAGTTACACGCATTCATGGAAATAGGAAAACGTTTCGCTACTTGGATTACAGACCGTATTAATCAATATACATTTGAAGAAGGTAAAGACTTCATAAAAACACAAGATTTGCGGTTCCCAAAATTGGGAAGCGCAAAATCTAGAGCTGTTACAGCAATAGAATACCATCTCACTTTAGATATGGCAAAAGAGCTTTCCATGGTTGAACGCAATGAGAAAGGCAGACAAGCTCGTCGTTACTTTATTGAGTGTGAGAAAAAGTTAAAAAGCCAATCTGTTGATTATGACCATGATACACGCTTTGATTTTCCAAAAGATTGGGATAAAATGTCTCCAACTAAAAAAGCTGTTTACATTTATGGACCTCTTCATATGCATCTTGTCAAAGCCTTTACATTGGTAGAAGAAAGCAAACATTATAAAGCTTTAATCAAAGAAGCAAAACAAGTCTTAGAAAGATCTGTCGTAAAAGCTGCTTAAGTTTAAAATATGATCTCATCTTCTCCACTTTCAGAGTGGAGAGGATGTTAATTTAAAGTAGATTGCCAATTATGCCTCTTCCATTTCAAAAAAACGTAATAAAATCAATGCAAAAGGTACTTCCCAGCGGGTTGGCTTCGTTGCGGGGCAGGCGAGCGCGAACTATCGCTAGCGACAGAATTTTCAAATCAACTGTACATTGTACACTTAACTCATTGATAAATAACAATTTCAATATGTACACTGTACAGTATGTGAAACGTTTTCTTAGCAAGAAGTAATTTTTGTTACTTGACAATTCTATAGTAATAGGTATTTTCGAATCAGGTGCCTAGAAAACACCTTAAAACAACAAGCGGATTGGTTGCCGAAATAATCAGTCTTCCGCACATTAAAGACTTTGACTCATTATATGCTACATGCGTATAATAATATTGTCGGGTGTGGTTACGCTATACAATACCCTCATGGGGAAAGGCGTAACGACGGGCTTGTTGCCGTGTTTTCTAGCACCCGGCATCCTCTTAGGATGTCAATAGAAAGCCTAATCAACAAGGAGTTCATTATGAACACTCTTATTAAAATTACAGAACAAACGATCGATCAAGAAACAGTTCAAACCGTCAACGCACGCGAATTATATACATTTTTGGAAGTCAATTCTAATTTTAGAGATTGGATAAAAAACCGTATTAAAGAATACGGCTTCCTAGAAAATAAGGACTTTATAAGTTTCGCTAAAAATTTAGCGAAACCTAAAGGCGGTCGTCCAAGTACAGAATATCACATCACATTAGACATGGCGAAAGAGCTCTCAATGGTTGAACGCAATGAGAAAGGACGTCAAGCACGCCGTTATTTTATTGAATGTGAAAAGAAACTAAAAAGTCAATCTGTTGATTATTGTGATGATATACGTTTTGCTTTCCCAAAAGATTGGGATAAAATGTCTCCAACTAAAAAGGCTGTTTACATTTATGGACCTCTCCATATGCATCTTGTCAAAGCCTTTACATTGGTAGAAGAAAGCAAACATTATAAAGCTTTAATCAAAGAAGCAAAACAAGTCTTAGAAAGATCTGTCGTAAAAGCTGCTTAGATTAAGACACATCTCTCCTCTCCGTTCTCAAAAATGGGGAGGTGGTTGGTTTAGCTGCCACTTGCTTTTTTTAAGACTTCACCCATACGTGTTCGCCAATCTTTTCCTTGTTTTTTAAAAGAGGCAATAACATTTGGGTCGAGACGGAGAGTAACCGCTTGTTTAGGAGATTCAACGGGTGGACGCCCACGTTTACGGCGCTCTTCTGTTACATACTTAAAAAAAGAGGCTGGTAAAACGTCTTTAGCTGGCTTTAAGCGTGCAAGTTCTTCATCTGTTAGTGGTGGGGAATCCACAGCGTCCCAATCTTCTTTTGTATAGCCACATCCTGTTTCAAAGGTTTTTTTGATAGTCATTGAAAACCTCTCTTTCTTTTTTATTCGCTTGACGAAAACTGATAATGGATATCGCTTCATTGCCAAGCTTTGCAAAAACAATAACTGTTGTGCCATCCGCAAAATGTCCAATAGCCTTCATGCGGTTTGAATGGGTTGCATCAATAAGAGCATGTTCCCAGTCAAAGTAAATAACATCAGCAAAATCAAGCTTATGTTTAACAATGTTTAAAGCTCTTTTTGGTTCATCCCACACTATCTTCATATATTTTATGTACACGAAAAATAAAGCCTTGTCAATAATTAAAGTGTACAATAATTCGTATATACCATTCAAAATGGAGCAACTATGAATAAGAAAACGCGTAAGGGTTTATCACTTCGTGCGTTTGCCAAAAAGATGCGTGTTTCTCCTAATGCAGTGGTTTCTCGATTTAAGACAGGTAAATTTGATGCGGCTCTTTTTGAAGATGGTTCTGTCAATGAAGCCCTTGCAACAGCCATCTGGAATGAGAATCCAACAAAACGCCCTGCTCCATTTTTAGCACCGGATGGTCAACCGCGAACAAAGATCAAACAAGTCTCTACAGAGGGTGCCAATGAATACAAGATAAAACTGGAGCGAATGCAAGTTGCTCTTGAAAGCGAAAAGATTGCACTTGAACGCTTACGCGAAACAACCGTTGACCGTGAAGAAGTCAAGAGAGCAGCGCGTGAGTTTGGAAGAGCACACCGTGACGCTATGTTGAATTTTCCTCATCGATTTGGTGCAAGCATTGCCGCACAGGTTGGATGTGATGCTGCAAGTCTAATCGGTGCCATTGATTATTACATGCGAAAGGCTTTGCTTGAAGCTGTTCATATTCCAGTTCCTTATCATGATCCTCAACCTCTAGAATGAGAGAGTTTTGGGGCGAGCAAAGAATGAATAATGGATGAGAATGCTGTTACAGAATTTTTCTCCCATGCCAATGATGCAAGACAACCGGACCCACCGTATACGGTTTCCCAATGGGCGGACAAGAATAGATACCTTAGCACCGTAGCAAGTGCTGAACCTGGATTGTGGAGAACAAAGCGGACCCCCTATTTGCGCGAAATCATGGATAACCTTTCCTCTCACAAACCAATTGAAACAACTATTGTCATGAAAGGGGCGCAAGTTGGCATGTCAGAGGCAGGATTAAATTTCTGCGGTTATGCTATTCATTATAGTCCAGGACCTGCTCTTTATGTCATGCCGACCGTTGAGACAGCCAAAAAGCTTTCAAAGACGCGGCTTGATCCCATGATTATGGCAAGTCCAGTTTTAAGTGAACGCATAGCCCCAGCACGAGCACGTGACAGCGGGAATACCATGTTTTCGAAAGAGTTTGATGGGGGTGCACTGATGCTTACAGGGGCGAACAGTGCGGCTGGTTTGCGCTCTATGCCTATTCGTTATCTGATTTTGGATGAAGTGGATGGTTATCCTCTCAGTGTCGATAACGAAGGTGATCCAGTGATGATTGCAGAAAAGCGTACCTCGACCTTTGTACAACGAAAGATCTTTAAATTGTCCACCCCCACCCATCGTGACACAAGCCGTATTGCCAAGGATTTTGTGCTAGGAGACCAGCGATATTACAACGTGCCTTGTGATGCATGTGGTACACTCCAGCCGATTGTTTGGTCACAAATCAAATGGCCGAAAGGGGCTCCCGAAAAAGCTGTTTTTGTTTGTGCGCATTGTGGTCATGAACATGCCGAGCACCGAAAAACAGATCTCATGTGTGAAGAAAGAGGCGCATGCTGGGTCCCAACCAGTGAGTCAAGCAGACCCAATTTGCGTTCTTATCATATTTCGGCACTCTATTCTCCTTGGCTTACATGGGGGGAATGTGCAAGAGAGTTTTTAAATGCCAAAGATGATCCAGCTCTTCTACAGCCTTTTGTCAATACAGTGCTTGGAGAGCCATGGGAGGACAGAACAGGCGAAGTTATTGATCCTGATAGCCTCTATGCAAAACGCGAAGATTATCCATTGGCACCAGAACAATCCGTCGTGTTGACAGCTGGTATTGATGTGCAAAATGACCGCTTGGAACTTGAAGTGGTGGGATGGGGGCGTAGTGAAAAAAGTTGGCATATTGATTATCAAGTGATCCTTGGTGATCCCTCTTCTTTTGAAGTATGGGACCAATTGGATGAATATCTTGCAAAACGCTGGCCACATCCAGGCTATAAAGAGGGGATTAGGATAACAGCTGCTTGTATTGATACCGGTGGTGGACATACACAGGCAGTTTATAATTATGTACGTCCGCGTGAAGGGCGGCGTATCTGGGGGATTAAGGGGCAAGCGGGATGGCGTGCGGTCTGGCCACGCCGACCAAGCAAAAACAATAAAGGACAAATTAATCTTTATATTGTTGGGGTTGATGCCGCGAAAGATATCATTACAGCACGGTTTAAAAAATCGGGTCCTGAAGCAACGGGGGCTGGTGCAACACACTTTCACAAAAGCCTTGACCCGGAATATTTTGACCAGCTAACCGCTGAAAGAAAAGTCATTAAATATTTTAAAGGCTTCAAGCGTATTGAATGGCAAAAAAGTGAAAAGGCAAGAAACGAAGCCTTGGACTGTAGAGTCTATGCTTATGCTGCTTTGCAAGGGCTGATTTCGGCAGGAATAAACCTTAATCGAGAAGTTGATATCTTAGAAGAGCGTTTGGAAAAACTTAAAATTGAAGGTTCTGTAGAGCAACCAACATCTGGGATTTCTTCATTCACTTCTCCAAGAAGATCTCAGATAGCAAAACCTCAAAGGAAACAATCCAGAACAGTGATGAATCCTTATATGCGAGGGGATTGGAGGTAATTTGTGGATGAAACTTTAGGACAATTTAACAGCAAAATTAACAGACTGGAAAGTTTAAAAAGGCGGCGTGAACAAATTGAAGAGGCTCTTTATTCGGGTGCGCAATCAGTGCGTCACGGCGATAAGCAAGTCAGCAACCGCTCTGTTGAGGAACTGCGCAGAGCTCTTGAAATGATCAATACGCAAATAGCGGACCTTGAAGGGCGCAAGCGTTCACGCGTTTTCTATTTTAATATATCACGAGGCTATTAATGGCTGGCTTTATCAATAAACTTACGGGCTTTTTTACAATTTCTCGTCAACACAATCCCCATTTTGAAGCGGCAAGCAAAAGCCGTCGCATGGGTGGTTTTGATCCCGCAAAAAAACATATCAATAAAGCGATTGAAGAATGCGGTGATACCATTGTTGCCCGTTCAAGATGGCTTTATGACAATGAAGCTCTTTACGGTTCTGCGACTGAAGAATGGGTCTCTGCGGCTGTCAGTGATGGGATTAAACCTTATCCTCGCATTGAAGGTTTTCAAGAAGAAAAGAAAAAGCTTTTAGACTTATGGTGGCAATGGGCTGATGAAGCAGACTACGACGAAGATGCCAGCTTTTATGGGCTGCAAGCAACCATTGCACGAGAGGTCTTTTTAACCGGCGAATGCTTTGTAAGATTGCATTATGTTGACCTTTATGGGCGCTCTGGTGTGCCTCTTCAGTTGCAAGTTTATCCTACTGAAATGCTGGATCTCACCTATAATGGACCTGCTGAAATTGAAGGCAATTACATTCGTATGGGAATTGAATTCGATGCCAGTGGTAAGCGCGTTGCTTATCATTTCTGGGAACATCATCCCTATGATGATTGTCCTGCAAACAGAGCCTTTAAGAGCCAAGAGCGCATACGTGTGCCTACTGAAATGGTCCTTCATATCAAAGAACGCCGGATTGCCGGACAATTGCGCGGTTCTCCCAAAATAACGCGCTGTATGACAAAGATCTTTCAACTCGAATCCTATGATGATGCAGAACTTGATCGAAAAAGGACGGCAGCTCTTTTCGCGGCGTTTGTCAAGGACAATTCCCCAAACGTCGCAAAATTATCCGATAATCGTGATAAAAACGACGTTGAAGAAGAATACGAAGCACCTGCCATTGCACCCGGTGCATCTCTTTATTTAGGAGAGAATAAAGAGGTTACATTCTCTAACCCTGTTGAGGTTGGAGGTTCTTATGAGGCTTTCCAATTTCGCAATATTTCAAAAATTTGCTCGGCTCTCAATATGCCTTATGCCGTTGTGACTGGAGACGTTACGCGCGGTAATTTTTCCAATGTGCGAACCTCTATCATTCAGTTTAGACGGCATGTCAAACAATGGCGTGAACATATCATTGCCTTTCAGTTTAACCGCATTGTTTGGGAACGTTTTGTTGAAATGGCAGTACTTTCTGGACGCGTTCACTTACCCGGATGGGAAGAAAATTCCTTGCCATGGCTTCAATGTGAAAGCTTTGCACCCCCGCTTGAAATGATTGATCCAAACAAGGATATCACGGCAGAAAAAGAAGAAATTCGTGCTGGCTTGAAAACACGACGCATGGCACTTGCCGAGCGCGGCTTTGATATCGACAGCATTCATGCCGAACTGCAAGAAGAGCACACAGATGCTCGTGCACGCGGCTTATCTTTTGACACGGATATGGCAGCGCCTTCTGGTGAAAATCAAGTGATTGATACAGCAGATTCAGACCCTTCTGAGACTTATGAAAGCAACCAAGGCAGTGAGGCACATAAAAATGGTGAATAATCTCGACATGCCGTTTTTGGCATCACGGCTTTTTGGAGTTCCACACATGCTTGCCTCCACAAAGCTTGATATTATTCTCAATGCTCTTGCTCCACGGCTTTTTGCAAGTGAAAAGTTTCCCATTGAAGCTTATTCGCAAGGGAGTACAGAAGCTTTAAGACCACCAGAAACCTATGTGGTGCAAAACAATGTTGCTATAATACCGGTTCATGGCACGCTTGTACGCCGCGGTGCATGGCTTGGAGCTTTATCGGGATTGACTTCTTATGAAGGGTTAAGAGCTTCCTTTCGTGAAGCCATGGCACAGCCTGATGTGAAGGCTGTCTTACTTGATATTGACAGTGGTGGTGGAGAAGCCGGTGGCATCTTTGATTTGGTTGAAGAGTTTCAAACACTCTCAAAACAATACGACAAGCCCATTTGGGCACATGCCAATGAGTTTGCTTGTTCAGCGGCTTATGCCATTGCTTGTTCTGCTTCTCAAATATGGGTAGCTCGCACAGGGGTTGTGGGCTCGATTGGGGTTGTTTGTGCCCATCTTGACCAATCCCGTGCAGATGAAAAACACGGGCATAAATGGACCTTTGTCTTTGAAGGTGATCACAAAACCCATGGCAACCCTCACGAACCCTTGAGCGATACAGCACAGATAAAAATGCAAGCCGATTGCGCCCTGCTCTACGAGATGTTTGTCGATTTGGTGGCGCAAAACAGACGCTTAAATGCTGCTGCAATTCGTGACACAAAAGCAGAAACTTTTATAGGCACCCAAGCGATCACCCTTGGATTAGCAGATGCGCAGGGCACCCTTGCGCAAGCTTTGGAAGCCTTAACGGATTCCATATCACAAAACCCAACATCAACAGAAAAAGAAGGACAAAACACATGGCACGCACACAATACCGCGCTGAAGAAGATGATGACGAAAAAATCGTCGACATCATCAATGACGAGGAAGAGGACGAAGACGATAGTGACATCGACAAAAACGCCGAAATCTTTGACGACGAAGAAAACGAAGATGAAGATGAAGACAATGAGGACAAGCAGGAAAACATAAAAGCTGCTCTTGAAAAAGAAAGAAAGCGCGCAAAAGCACTAACAACCCTTGAAAGGCAAGCAAAGCACTTAGGCGTTTCTTTTGACGCAGCAAAAGCTATTCAAAACGGTATGAGTGTCGAGAAAGCACGCCAGTGTGTGTTGACGGCTGCTAGCTCTCAAAGCGCGTCTTTAAAAGTCTCGCCTTATACCCCTCATAGTGATGGGACGAGCAAGGCAAAGATTCATGCAAAATGGGAAGCAGCTTGGAGGGCAGTGAAATGACGAATATTATTTATGACGACGTACGCAATGGCGCTTATCTTGGACCCTACGACCCCGATATGTCAAATGAAGAAGTGCTGTTTGCATCAGGAGCATTCATTGAAGCTGGAACTGTCATGGGAAAGATAACCGCAACGGAACACTATGTCCCCCTTAATCCAGCAGCATCAGATGGCAGTCAAACACCGGCAGGGATTTCTTTTGCCACTGTTGATGCCTCTGAAGCAGATCAACGTGCCGTGATTACAGCACGCTTATGCACTGTAAAAGCTTCTGAACTGCTATGGCCAGATGCCATCACGGATGAGCAAAAGAAAGCAGCCATTCAGTCTTTAGAAGACCATAACAACATTCTATTGCGATAGGAGAATGCACACATGGATATGAATTTTTTTAAACATGATGCTTTCTCAAGCATCACAATGATGAAAGCCATTGAAAACTATGAGTTTCAACCTGGTCTTGTAAGTTCTCTTAATCTTTTTGAGGAAGTGGAAACAAGCACCACAGTGGTTGGTATTGAAAGACGTGACAATACATTGTCCTTGATTCAAACCAGTGAACGTGGCGCACCTTTGGCAGAAGGTGATAGAGAGGGTCGTAATCTTCGGTTTTTCAAAACAACACGGATTGCCAAAAGTGATACCGTAAAATCAGAAGAAATCCAGAACCGTCGTGAATTTGGGACAGAAGATCAGTTAGAGACAGCAATGAAATATATTGCCAGAAAACAAAAGAAACTGATTTCTGAAATAGAATTGACATGGGAAAATATGCAACTTGGCGCTGTTCAAGGGGTGGTTCTTGATGCCGATGGCTCTGTTATTGTCGATTGGTACAAAGAATGGGAAATCGCACCACCAAAGCCCATTGATTTTAAACTAAATACAGAAACAACCAATGTTGCGGACCATGTTGACCAAGTCATTCTGAGGATGATTGAGGCTTCAAAAGGAGCGTTTTCTGATCGTTCACGCATTATTGGGCTTTGTGGAAATGAATTCTTTTCCAAATTGAAAAACCATAAAACAATTCGTGAGACCTATTTAAACACAGCCTTAGCACAGACACTCAATAGTGCCGGAGGTGTTGCAACACCAAGTTCGATTGGCTCTGGGAGCTTTGGCAGTTTTGACTTTGCGGGTGTGACTTTCATTAATTACCGGAGTATTCACAACTATAATGTGAGTGCGAAGGCTGGAACAAAGCGCGCTATAGGCATTAAGCCGGATGAATGTCAATTCTTTCCCGCTAATGCACCGGGAGTGTTTCAAAAAACCTTTGCTCCTGGTGAAAGCTTGGATTTTGCCAACACGGTTGGAAGACCTCTCTACACGATGCTTATCGTCGACCACGACCGTAATGCATGGGTAAAGCCGGAGGTCTATAGCTATCCGCTTTATATTTGCACACGCCCTGAAATGCTGTTCAAAGCAGTTATAGGAGCGAAATAACATGCGATGGCACGGGCCGCTAAACCAAATGGTTAAAGATGTACGCAACACTTTTGGGCAGCCCATCATCTACACGCGAAAGGACAACCAGCAATCTTTTCGTATCACAGCGATTTATGGCATTAAACATTCGGAATCGGACGCTGGTGGCAAAATCTCCACCACAATTGCAAGAAAGGAACTTGATCTTTGTATCAATGACATCGGGGGAATACCACCAAAACCTCAAGATAGTATTGTGGTCCTCTCTCCTGAAAACAACAAAGCCCCCTCTTCTCAAGAGCACTTCGTGGTCACAGATGTCCAAGCCTCTGAATCCGGTATGTATAAGCTTATCTTGCGGGAGCTAAAACAATGAAACATCTTTGTCTTGTGTGTTTAAAAGTCAATAAGGCTGCCCAAGAGATCGAATTACTGCTGTAAATCTTGGACTTGAAAAGGCGGTGAATTGGTAATTCCATGGTACGCCAGTACGGCGACTAATTTGGCATCCTTGATATGTTATCGTTACTGATGCAATTCGTGTCCAAGTAGTTCGTTCATTCCTTTTAGAGCTTTCAAATACAATGGCTTGATCTGTTACCAAAAGACGTCCAAAAAGTGTGGTCTTTTTATTAATATCAAAGGAAACGCGTTCTTGAACACCCAACAATTTTTCATTGCGTGCTAAACGATAATCGTATTCACTTGCATCAAGTTCTTGAAACATTTCACATGCTTCAGAAAAACTAGTTATTTCAATATCTGGTAGCAACATTGCAACTTGTTCTTCAAAAAGCTTTACTTTTTTATTTTCAAAATGGACAGCGATCCCCAAAAGTAAAACAATAATAATGGCGACTAATAACCATGGTGAAATACTTATTATTGCTACTATACTCCCAATCAATAGAGCACAAAGCAGAAAAATCTTGATCCCCTTTTCCAATCGTTCGTTTTTAAGTGCTGGAGACGTTTTATTAATGACTGAAAAATCAGAAGAAGAGTGTGCATGAGAAGGCGACACTGAAACCTGTTCTGGAATCTTCTTTTCAAAACGTTTTTTGCGTTTGTATCGCCAATAAGCAAAAATAGACAATGCAAAAAATGCAAAGCAGATTAACCAAAACCATCCCCAAAAGCCTAGGCCATCATTTTCATCTGATTTATTGTCTTGAGTGGGTGCGATTTTCTTATCAGTATTCTCAACTGGTGCCTGAGCCATGCTTTCATCTTGAGTAGCAACATCTATTGACGGAGTCGAAGAGGGGGTAACAACTTCATTATTATGTACAACTTGATCTGGTTTGTCTTTCTGTACAGCAACACCTACTATTGGAGCACCGACAAATAATAGAGCGCCAACACAAAGAGTCTTTAACCCCATTTTGCGCCATTTTTTTCTACATACGAAAACGATCCCAGTGATAATAATTGGTAAAGATAACAACCATACAATAATCGCAATTGTATCAAGTACGTCGCGCATTACTCCCCCTCCGCTATAAATAAAAAGAGAGAGATTTTAAAGTGAGTCGATAAATAAAGTAAAGATGTGCCTATATAATTTAGAAAAATGTAATATTATCTATTGACATCATCATAAGGATATGAATAATCGAATCAGGTGCCTAACGAACACCTTAAACCAATAGCGGATAGATTGCCGATACAATCTTTTCTCCGCACATTAAAGACTTTGACTCATTGTATGCTACGTGCATATAATAATGTTGTCGGGTGTGGTTACACTATACAATACCCTAACGGGGAAAGTGTGACGACGGACTATTGGCCGTGTTTGTTAGCACCCGGCACTCTATTTAGAGCGTCATTAACAAACATCTAACCAATAGGAGTTCATAATGAACAATCTTATAGAAATATCAGAACAGGTCATTGATCAAGAAACTGTTAATGCGCGTGATTTACATGCGTTTTTAGAGATAAAAGCCCGCTTTAATGATTGGATTAAAAATCGCATTAAAGAATGTAAGTTTCAGGAAAATATAAACTTTATAACGCTTACTAAAAATTTAGTAAACGGTGGAAAGGTAAAAGAATACCACATTACATTAGACATGGCTAAACATCTTTCGATGATAGAGCGTAATGATAAAGGGCATGAAGCACGTTTATACTTTATCAAATGTGAGCGGCTTTTGAAACAAGTAGCAACACCACAAGTTGACTACTCTAAACCCGAAGCATTGCTTGGCGTCTTGAACCATTTACAAAATCAAATAGAGCAGAAAGATCATGTTATTGCAGAATTAGCACCAAAAGCAAAAGCACTAGATGGTTTAAAACGCTCTGATGGGTTGTTTGGTTTGATAGAAGCAGCAAAGATGTTGGAGGTGCGACCAAAGGATTTAACAGATTACTTGCGTAAACATGATTGGGTGTATCGACGGGCTCCAGGGGCGCCTCTGTTACCTTATCAGGACAAGATCAAGAAAGGATTTATGGATTGTCCTGCTATCACCATTCAAAGACCGGATGGTACAGAAAAGGTACTGCCTTCAACGAAAATTACATCCAGAGGATTGGCATGTTTGAGAGAGCAAATCTTTGGGGGTGTGCAATGAATAGCAGTGTAGACTTCTTATGCGATTTGTGGCTGTCGTTGTTTAAGCTTTCTAACCATCGAGGCATTGGAGATGAGGACTGCAATGCTATAGTTGAGGTTATGGAATCGGTCGTAGATGCTCTGGTTTTAAAGCTTCAAGATGACGTGCCCAATATTACAAAAATCTTGGCAATTCTTACAGATTTTGGAGCTTCAGAACTTCCACATAGCATGGATTCTTTGTTGCGAACTTACGAACCAGATTTAGACAACCCCATTAAAAAGGTTGCTTAAGTAAAAAATATGCCCCTTTCCCACTTCAAAGGTGGGGAGGTGGTTAAACCCTACATTCAAATTTATTGATTTTGGCAAATTCGTCTGCTTTTTCAGTTTGTAATATACTAACGTCATAAGCAGCTTGCATGTTAAGCCAAAATTCAGCAGTAGTATCAAAAAAATAGGCTAATCTTAGTGCTGTATCGGGAGTCACTGGACTATTTTCAGCAACAATACGTTCTATTCTCGTGCGTGGAACATTTAATGCTTTTGCAAGAGCATAAGCAGAGAGAGCATATTCTTTTAAATATTCCTCTCGTAAAATTTCTCCGGGATGAATCGCTATATAATTTTTCATCTCGACCTCCTACAGATCAATGATAATCTACGATTTCAACTTCATAGGCACCATTAGAGCGCCATTCAAAACAAATACGAAACTGGTCATTAATACGGATAGAATATTGACCTTTACGCTCTCCTTTCAACGCTTCTAGACGATTTCCCGGAGGACTGCGCAAATCTTTAAGATCAACTGCTTTATCGAGCATAAACAACTTTCTTTGGGCTATACGCACTAGAGTGGTGGGAAAGCCTTTGGGCAGATTGCCTTCTAAAAGATCTTTACACCGCTTATCAGCAAAAGATTCAATCACCAAATCACCTTTATTCGTTCTTTTACGTATCATAACACGATACCAATATAAAGAAAAGGATAAATGTTAAATAACAGGAGCCCCCATGCATCCGAGAGAGACGATAAGGGAAAGCTTTGTTGCTTTGATAAAGGCAGCAAAGACGGCAGCTGGTGACAATGTTTTCAATATGCGTGACTTCAATTTATTTATTGAAGCAATGCCAGCTATTAATATCTCAACACAAAGTGAAAC
>NZ_JBHIRD010000013.1:0-57585 GCF_042196905.1 Bartonella sp. AA89HNZF | reverse complement strand
TCTTCCCATGATCAACGTGACCAATCGTACCAATATTAACATGCGGTTTTGTTCGTTCAAACTTGCTCTTCGCCATTGCTATTAATCTCTTGTTTTATTCCCTATTTTTATTAGCACCTAGGGACAGTTCTGCAAAACTTAAGTCTGACCAGACTGTAAACAGCCCAATCACCACAACTCTTAGACGGAAAACCCCACCAAATCTATAAATGGAATATCCTCCATCATACCTATTTGCCCAATCATCAACAACCATTTGGAGCGGGTAGCGGGAATCGAACCCGCATATTCAGCTTGGAAGGCTGCTGCTCTACCATTGAGCTATACCCGCATGACCCACGTACTAACTCTCCTTCGATGAATGGTGGAGGGGGTTGGATTCGAACCAACGTAGCATACGCAACGGATTTACAGTCCGCCCCCTTTAACCACTCGGGCACCCCTCCATTACACCGATAAAGTCGCGCAATGAGACATCACGACAACCATCTTGAATACCCATTCAATTCAATCTGATTGCGAAGTGGTTATGACGATTACTATTGTATCTGTCAACAGAATAAATACAATTCTGTACAAATTTCCTGCTCATAATTTTAAATCATAGATTTTTTCTCTCTATTTTTCTTATTAACACGTTATAAAGAAGCTATGAAAGAAAAAACATCACAAAATTCTCATTATGCTCGTTTGCGTCGCCGATATCGCGATACAAAAGGCTCTCTTTCTCGATCTTTTACACACCCAAAGAAGAAAGCTGCTTCTTTACAGCAAGAGATCATCCATCTTTATGGCATTCATTCTGTTCAGGCTGCTTTAGAAAACCCAAAAAGAATTTTAAAATGTCTTTACGTTACACAAAATGCCTTAAAACGATTAAATATATCCGAATCAGATTATCCTTGCTCTGTTACATTATGCACGCCCAAATATCTTGATTCGCTTGTTGGAAGTGAAGCAGTTCATCAAGGTGTTGTGTTGGAAACTCTCCCCCTCAAACCATGCAAACTGTCGGAACTAACCAATACTGATCTGGTCATTGTCATGGATCAAATTACCGATCCACATAATGTTGGCGCTATTATGCGCTCTGCAGTCGCATTGAAAGCTAAAGCACTTATTACAACTTGCCGTCACTCTCCCCACGAAAGCGGTGTTCTTGCGAAAGCAGCATCTGGAGCTCTGGAAATGATTCATTATATTACCGTACGAAACCTTGCTGAAGCTCTTCAAGAACTTCATCAAACAGGTTTCACAAGCTTTGGTCTCGATTCAGAAGGTGAACAACCTCTAGAAACAGCATTAAAAGGAAATAAAATTGCTCTTGTTTTAGGAGCAGAAGGTAAAGGCTTGCGTAAAAAAACACGCGAAACCGTTTGCGCTTTAACACGCCTTGATATGCCTGGACATATTAAATCATTAAATGTTTCAAATGCAGCAACAATAGCTCTTTATGTGGCACATCAATATCTTAGATTCTAGTTTTTAATTTTTTGTGAAACATCAAAAAAACCAACCAACAAAAAACCCGCAAGAAATCCGCCAATATGAGCTTCCCATGCTATTGAGATGCCATTTTCTTCAAACAAAATAGAAGAAATACCTATGATAAAATCAGTCGTCAGCCATACACTCATATAAACAAGAACCCCCTTAGAACACAGAGCTTTTTTGACAGACAATAAAGGTCCCAAAAGTTTTTCGTTCTGCGCATTGACAGCTAGATTACCACTAGGAAAACCGTAACGTGCAATAGCACCCATCATTCCAGATACGGCACCTGACGCCCCAATAAGTGATATGGTACTTTCTTGATGAAATGTAAAATAAGTCAAAACAGAAATAACTGCCGTTAACACCCAAAAAATTAAAAAACGTAAAACACCAAAATGCCTTGCTAAAGGAGAGCCGAAAACCAAAAGCCAAACCATATTAAGAGCAACATGTTTAAAACTACTATGCATAAATGAATAACTTACCATGGTATAACAAAATGCTACAGGATGCCTCTTAAACAATGCTGGTATAAATGAAAAAAACTCAAGGCTTTCAACATAAACATGATGAGAAAAAAAATACTGAGAAATGCAATAAAGACAAAAACAAAATGCTATCAAAACAACTATAATAAATGGAACATTCAATAAGGGTTCTTTAGGTTGTTTCGGCAATCGGGAAACATCATTATGTTGGTGACTAGAAACTTTCATTGTATAAAATCTCGTATTTTTTAGAAAATGGGTTATTCTTTATACAAAATAAATATACCATTCCCAGTGATGCAGAATCTTCTCAACGCCTCCGAAGCCCCTTTTTAAATTTTCAATAGCTCTACATGAAAACACGTGTATTTTATACAAAAGATTTTAAAAAGTATGGATATCAAGAATATGATTTACAAACTTAGTGGTATCCTGCTTACTTAAATGTGAAATTACCATGCAATATACAAGAACTTACGAATAGACAAACTCACTATGAGGTGGTGTATAATAAAAATATATAAACATTCTTTTCTTACTAGAAATATATTGATTATTGCATTTCTTAAACAAGCTATACCTCGATTGATAAACTTTACAGAATCTTAAATCTCAATTTTTCCATTAATATGGCCTGCATTGCTTCTACGCTTTGAACGAAAAACGACATCTCTATGAGAAAAAATACCAATACAGCGTTCTCTAGATATAATAATTGGTGTTTCATGATGAATTACTTACTTGATAGTCTGTTTCCCTCATACATGCAAAAGCGTCAGTTCATCTCTTTAACAAATATAAACAAGCCTTTCATTTCAACCTTTAACAGATATAATTCAAGAACTATCTCTTATGAAACACTGAAAAAATATGTTGATTCTAATGATGCATCTTTGAATTTAAACAGTTCATGACGGAATTTTTTATTCCTTTCTCAGACAGTCTTATTGACACATCCGCCACTTGTAACGCGCAAGAAAATAGTTTGGATTATTTAATATAAAAAATTAAATGAGGTAATCATAGGAATTTGCTATTAAGTTGTAAAATGATAAAGGACTATTATAAATCAATGTATTATAAATAGATAACACACTAATTATTGAAGAGAACGATCTTGAGAATTCTGCTTGCAATCCTTTAACCACACATCATAAATAGGATGCTCAACAGCGTTCAAACCAGGACTATCTGCAAACATCCATCCTGTAAAAATACGCCGTATTTTTTTATCTAATGTTACTTCATTGACTTCAACAAAACCAGTTGTACGCGTGGGTTCATCTTTAGAACTCGTATAACATGCACGTGGTGTTACCTGTAATGCGCCGTACTGATAAATTTTACCAAGAGTAACTTCAAAACGTGTGGTCCGTCCCGTGATTTTGTCAAGACCTGCAAAAACAGCAATTCCATTGCTAATACGCTCAGCCCGCACTCCATTATTTAAGGATAAAAACACTAAAATTCCCATAAAAAAAATATATATAAAATGCCTCACCCCTAACAATAAAAAAAATCTCATCATATCAAAATCAATCGCACCTTAAAAAATAATTCTTTTCATAACATAGAGTCAAATAAGACAAAAATACACACGTACATTAAAAAACATGTTATTTTTTAGGTGACCAAGCATCATAATCTTCATGCACACAAGAATGCTCTCCATTGAAAGTGATAGCCCCCTTTGGTCGATAGCCCTCACTTGTTCCTGTCATATTTGCAACATGAGGCTTTTCCCATTCATAAGGATGATAATCCTCTTGTGTTGGTGGACACTCACAGCGATGATGAATCCAGCCGTGCCAACCTGGTGGAATAGTAGAGGCTTCAGAATAGTCTTTATAAATAACCCAACGATGCGGATAACCATCCTTATGAAGTCCTCCTTCATAATATATATTTCCAAACTGATCTTCCCCTATCCGCTTACCTTTGCGCCATGTGAAAAAACGCGTACCAATGGTATTGCCATTCCACCATGTGAAGATTTGCTTTAAAAAACGAGCCATCTGCTATTCCATTCATTTAGTGCGCTCATGAAATTAATCGTTTGAATAAAATTATTAACGATTGAAATTATCGAAAAAGTTACTAGTAAATTCAACTACAATTCCAATTGATAGGTTAACGTGCTATCCTTTAATTTCAAGAAGATATCATATGTATGGCTTCTTCTCCACCCCATAAAATTTAATCTATGCCAAGTTTCATCTTAACCAATTCATTAACAGCTTGGGGATTTGCCTTACCACCTGTTGCTTTCATTACCTGTCCAACAAACCAACTAGCTAAAGCAGGTTTGTGCTTTGCTTGCGCAACTTTATCAGAATTATTGGCAACGATCTCATCAACAGCTCTTTCAATAGCCATTGTATCCGTTACCTGCTTCATATTTCGCTCTTCTACAATTTGGCGTGCATCTCCCCCCTCATTCCAAATAATCTCAAAAAGATCTTTGGCAATTTTTCCAGAAATAACTCCTTCTTTTATAAGATCAATAATGTTTCCCAATTGATTTGGCGATACTGGTGACTCTTCAATCTCACGATTATCTTTATTTAAAGCCCCTAAAAGGTCGTTAATCACCCAATTGGCAACTATTTTTCCATCACGCCCACGCGCTACTTCTTCAAAATAATCAGCAATAGCCTTTTCTGTCACAAGAATGGAAGCATCATACACTGTCAATCCCATTTCCTTAACAAAACGTGCTTTTATAGCGTCAGGCAACTCTGGTAAGTCTGCTGCCAAAGCATCCACAAATGCTTGATCAAATTCTAATGGTAAAAGATCAGGATCAGGAAAATAACGATAGTCATGTGCTTCTTCCTTTGAGCGCATAGAGCGCGTTTCACCTTTAGCGGCATCAAAAAGCCGAGTCTCTTGATCTATGACGCCTCCATCTTCTAAAATTGCGATCTGACGACGCGCTTCATACTCAATTGCTTGGCCAATAAAGCGAATAGAATTAACATTCTTGATTTCACAACGCGTTCCAAACTTTTCACCAGGACGACGAACGGATACATTGACATCCGCACGCATAGAACCTTCATCCATATTACCATCGCAGGTGCCCAAATAACGAACAATTGTACGCAATTTTGTCATATAGGCTTTGGCTTCATCTGATGAGCGCATATCAGGCTTGGAAACAATTTCCATAAGAGCAACACCAGAACGATTAAGATCCACAAAAGACATCGTTGGATGTTGGTCGTGCATCGATTTTCCAGCATCCTGTTCAAGATGCAACCTCTCAATTCCCACTTCTATATCCTCAAATTGGCCATTCGAATCTGGACCAACAGATATGATAATCTTCCCCTCTCCTACAATGGGATAGTGAAACTGAGAAATCTGATATCCCTGCGGTAAATCTGGATAAAAATAATTTTTGCGATCAAAAACAGATTTTAAATTAATACGCGCCTTTAATCCTAACCCCGTTCGAATCGCTTGACGAACACACTCTTGATTAAGAACAGGCAACATACCTGGCATAGCTGCATCAATAAGGGATACATGATTGTTTGGCTCTGCTCCAAATTTGGTGGATGCTCCTGAAAAAAGTTTCGAATTTGATATGATTTGCGCATGAACCTCCATGCCAATTATGACTTCCCAATCACCTGTAACTCCAGAAATAAAACGCTTAGAATCAGGAATACGCGTATCAATGATGCTCATTGCCAATCCATTACCAATATTTAAAATTCACTCATGGCTTATCTAAAACCATTCTCAGTGCAATCCTAGGATATAAATCTTACAACACAAGCCCGATTTTATCGGGCTTGTGTTGTTTGCATAAATATTAAGCTTTTTTAGGAGCCTTTTTCTTAACTGATGTTTTCTCTGCGGACTTTTCCTTCACTGCAGATTTTTTCTTTGCTGGCTTTTTTTCAATAACATCTGATTCGTCATATTCTTTCATCAACTCTTCAACCGTCACTTCTTTATCCGTGACTTTTATCTGTGCCAATAAATGATCAATGACCTTTTCTTCAAAAATTGGAGCACGCAGATTTTCAACAGCTTCTGGCGTCTTACGGAAAAAATCCATAATTTCTTTCTCTTGTCCAGGATACTGGCGAACCTGATCAAAAACAGCTGCCTTTAGCTCATCCTCACTAACTTTAACACCAACCTTTACTCCAATTTCAGAAAGCACTAAACCAAGTCGAACACGACGCTGTGCAAGGACACGATATTCCTCCCTTGCCTTTTCTTCTGTAATACCTTCATCTTCAAAACTGCGCCCAGCCTTTTTCAAATCATCATTAACCTGAGCCCATATATTGCTAAACTCAATTTCTAAAAGCTCTTCAGGAATCTCAAAATTATAATCAGCATCTAAAGCATCAAGAATTTGACGCTTAATTTTTTGACGTGTCATTGAACCATATTGGCTTTCAATCTGTTCACGAATGACCTCACGTAAACGATCTAGAGATTCTAAACCAACTTTTTGCGCTGCTTCATCATCAACTTTTAATTCATCTGGTTTAAAAACAGCTTTAACAGTAATATCAAACTCTGCTTCTCTTCCCGCCAAATGTGCCGCACTGTAATTATCAGGAAATTTAACAGAAATCGTTTTTGCATCCCCAGCCTTCACACCGACCAATTGCTCTTCAAAGCCAGGAATAAATTGTTTTGACCCAAGAATCAGTTGTGAATCACTATCTGTCCCACCTTCAAATGGAACGCCTTCAAGCTTACCTTGATAATCTATGGTAATACGATCACCTTCTTCAGAAGCCCCCTCTTTTAGTGAATAATTACGTGTAGAAGAAAGGACGCGTTTGACTTGATCATCAATCTCCTGTTCAGGGATAGTTGCAATTTCACGGATAACTTCAATATGTTTAAAATCTTTAATGTCAATTTTTGGTAAAACTTCATACTTTAAACTAAAAGTAAAATCAGCCTTGCCATCTAGAATTTTTTCATCTTCATCTATGTCAATTTTTGGCTGCATCGCTGCACGTTCATTACGGTCCGCTAAAATAGAACGAGGCGCCTCACTGAGTATCTCATTGAGAATCTCCGCCATAAAGGATTTACCATACATTTTTCGCAAATGCCCACTAGGCACTTTACCCGGACGAAAACCATTAAGCTTGATTTTTCCCTTGGTATCATCCAACCGTTCATTCAACTTTTCTTCTAAATCTTTCGCTGGAACCACGATCTTAATTTCGCGCTTCAGTCCTTCATTAAGCGTCTCGGTAACCTGCATTAAACACCTTCATTTTTCTAAGGAGAGGGATATGCCCACTCTAATAATCATTACATTCTAACACTTCGAGTGTTACATTACCATGAAGCGGAATTCCAGACACGTAGAAATCCGTAGCACTTAAGGGATTGCTTTGGTGCGGATGGAGGGACTCGAACCCCCACGGTCTCCCGCCAGAACCTAAATCTGGTGCGTCTACCAATTTCGCCACATCCGCCAAACTGACAAGCTAATAACCTTATACAAGCGGCGTCTCTATACCATTAATTACAGAAAAAAAGCAAACAAATATATTAAAAAAAACAAAATCTACGCTTTTCATACACGGCTGCTTACGCTAAAAGTCGATTATGTTAAAGACATTTGATACTCCAATCCATATCATAGGTGGCGGCCTTGCAGGGTGTGAAGCAAGCTGGCAAATCGCTCAGTCAGGAATTTCTGTTATTTTGCATGAAATGCGACCCCTAAAAAAATCAGATGCCCATAAAACCGATCATTTAGCAGAACTAGTTTGTTCAAATTCATTTCGTTGCGATGATTCATCAACAAATGCCGTAGGACTTCTCCATGCTGAAATGCGATTAGCGAAATCATTAATTATGAAAGCTGCTGATACCAATAAAGTCCCTGCAGGGAGTGCTCTTGCCGTTGACCGTGATGGATTTTCAAAAACCGTCACAACAGCACTAGAAAACAACCCTCTTATAACAATCAAACGTGAAGAAGTTCAAAAAATTCCTAAAGCTTGGAAACATGTTATCATCGCAACAGGTCCCCTTACCTCATCTGCACTTGCTCAAGAATTACAAGCAATAACCGGAACAGAATCGCTCTCTTTTTTTGATGCTATTGCACCTATTATCCATACCGATAGTATTGATATGAATATTTGTTGGTATCAATCTCGCTATGATAAAATTGGTCCTGAAGGAACAGGAAAAGATTACCTTAATTGTCCCTTAAATAAAGAACAGTATGAAACATTCGTTCAAGCGTTAAAAAATGCCGACAAAACAGAGTTTCGTGACTTTGAAAAAACACCCTATTTTGATGGGTGCCTACCCATTGAAATTATGGCTGAACGCGGACTTGAAACTTTAAGACATGGACCTATGAAACCTATGGGCTTAACCAATGCCCATAACCCTACAGTTAAACCTTATGCTGTTGTTCAATTACGCCAAGATAATAAACTTGGAACGCTTTATAATATGGTCGGCTTTCAAACAAAACTGAAATATGGTGAACAAATTCGCATTTTTAGAACGATTCCCGGTCTTGAAAAAGCAGAGTTTGCGCGTCTTGGTGGTCTTCACCGCAATACCTACCTCAACTCGCCAATCATTCTTGATCAAACCCTTCGTTTAAAACAAAAAAAACGACTACGCTTTGCAGGGCAAATTACCGGATGTGAAGGTTATGTAGAATCAGCGGCAATAGGGCTTCTTGCTGGACGTTTTGCTGCTGCCGAATATCATCATAACTGTCCTTGCCTACCCCCACAAACTACAGCATTCGGAGCCCTATTGCATCATATTACGGGGGGGCATATTGTAATAGAAGAAACAGAAAGACAATCCTTTCAGCCAATGAATATCAATTTCGGACTCTTTCCCCCTATTACTTCTATTAAACATTCAGAAAAACGCTTGCCAAGTAAAGAAAAAAAATTAGTAAAAAAACAAGCCATAACAGCGAGAGCTCTCAATGATTGTACTCAATGGTTAGCAGATAAAGAATCAAAGAGCTCCTGTTTATAAAAAACATACGATTCGCCTCTCACCTACTGAATAGATCTTTATGACTCTCGTGAAAAAATCATTCTAAAGCCTTTTAAAGACTACCTCCCCCAATCAATAAATACTACCCTACGTTTCATCATTTATTCAATTTTGCAGGTGCTGTAAAATAACTTTTTGCTATAAAAAAACTTTACTGCTATCAACAATTTAATATGATTTAATGACTAAAAACAAAATAATCATATAAATATATTATGAATAATCAAAAAAATAAATAGATGAAAAATACACAATTAATACTCTATTATCTTTACTAATAGTTTTTATATTATGTAATGTATATTATTTTATAAGAGCCATTTTTTTGTTTTGTAACCTCCTCCCTCAAAATTTGTGATATTCTCTCATTTTAACTCTTGTATGATGAAAAAAAACGCTCGCCTGCATATCACAAGTAAAATAAAGACAGGAAGAAAAAATATTTTAAGACAGAGCCTAATCTCTCTTTCATTTCAAGCACCAAGAAAAATCACAATATTAAAAAAGAAAAAGAATGATGATGCTACTTTATTAATTTACAATGAATTGATTTATAATAATAATTTGTATCTTTCTATATTGCATGAAAAACCTGAATATCGTAAAATTCTTTTATTTCAAACTCATCTTATAGTAAAACAATGAAAATCATCCGCTTGGTGCTTCGCAAGCGAAGCTAGTGTGTAAATAAAGAACTATGAAAAAATGAATAAAACTACTCCTTGTGAATCCATCTCAAATACTGAAAGCTCGTCACAACAGTATAGGAACTGAAAATAGCATGACGACACCCCCCTTACTCTTTTATTAAGCGTAAAAATGGTGCTATATAATAGCTTTTATACACTTCATAGAGCTTTTCGTCTTACACTATTTACAGGTCTTTATTTTTAAATAAAGATCAAGCACTTTAAGGTATAATAAAAGCTCCCATCACATTTTATAAACGATACAGTACTCTATTCCATTAAAAATGGCTAAAAACAACCCACTCCAAATCTACGGTATTTTACGCAATATTTGAAATCATTTAAAAATACCAAAATATATAAATAAGAAAAATACCGCAAAGATTCAGAATTTTTATATGAAAAACGAGCATAACACATGTGTTAAAAAAAACCCGCTTATAAATAAATCGGGTTTTTTTAATGTAGCCTAAATTATTTTTTATTAACTGCTTCTTTAAGGCTTTTTCCTGCAGAAAACTTGGGTACAGAACGTGCTGGAATATCGATTTCAGCACCCGTTGAAGGATTACGCCCCTTTGTTGCCGCACGATGAGAAACTTCAAAAGTGCCAAAACCTGGAAGACGAACATCTCCCCCTGAAGCTAAAGCTTCTGTTACAGAAGCCATAAAAGCATCCACAACAGCACCAGCTTGCGCTTTCGAAACACCTGCCTTTTCAGCAACGGAGCTAACCAATTCACTTTTATTCATAAAATATTTCCTTTCCCTATATTACCTGACAACATGACTTAATCATGTTATTGCTCAGTTTATTGAAAAGTACAGCAAACAGAAGTCTTATTTTTATCCAAAACATTGTTTTTTTAGCAATAATCATAGTTATTCACGGAATTTTTCACTTTTTCCAACAAAAAACAGAATAATAACCTCAAAAACACCTTCTACCACCTAAAAAATGCCGTTATAAATGAGATAAGTGAATCAGTGTGCAATCTGTATTCCTTCACTATCGCTGCCCTCTGATCTGATGGGGACAGCCACTGCAGAAGGCTCCTTCCATTCAATAGTATCAGGAAAATGAACCAAAGCGTGCTTCAAAACTTCACTCACATGACTTACCGGAATAATTTCCATGTTATTTTTGACATCATCAGGAATGTCAACCAAATCTTTTGCGTTTTCTTCAGGAATAAGGACTTTTTTTATCCCTCCTCGAAGAGCTGCTAAGAGTTTTTCTTTTAATCCACCAATTGGTAAAACACGTCCACGTAAAGTAATTTCACCAGTCATTGCAATATCTTTATGCACCGCTATCCCTGTAAGTACAGAAACAATTGCTGTCACCATTGCAATCCCAGCAGATGGGCCATCTTTGGGTGTCGCCCCCTCTGGAACATGAACATGGATATCGCGTTTTTCAAAAAGTGGAGGTTCAATACCAAAATCAACAGCACGAGAACGTACATAAGATGCTGCTGCTGAAATGGACTCTTTCATAATGTCACGTAAATTTCCAGTTACAGTCATCTTGCCTTTTCCAGGCATCATGACCCCTTCAATGGTCAATAACTCTCCACCAACTTCTGTCCACGCAAGGCCTGTCACAACACCAATTTGATTTTCTCCTTCAATCTGATTATAGTGGTAACGTTTAACACCCAAAAAATCATTGATATTATTTTCTGTAACTTTTACAGATTTTTGATTTGTTTTGAGAATTTTTGTAACAGATTTACGGGCAACTTTCATGAGTTCACGCTCAAGGTTACGAACTCCTGCTTCACGTGTGTAAAACTGAATAATCGACCTGAGCGCTCCATCAGAAATGCTGAGCTCTTTTTTAGACAAACAGTGATCTTTTAGTGCCTTTGGTAAAAGATGCTGTTTAACAATTTCCATTTTCTCACATTCAGTATAACCCGCAATACGAATAATTTCCATTCGATCCATTAATGGACCTGGAATATTAAGCGTATTTGCCGTCGTGATAAACATGACATCAGAAAGATCATATTCAACTTCCAAATAATGATCAATGAATGTACCATTTTGTTCAGGATCAAGAACTTCTAATAAAGCGGATGAAGGATCGCCACGAAAATCTTGGCCCATCTTATCAATTTCATCAAGCAAGAAAAGTGGATTAGATTTTTTTGCTTTTTTCATAGACTGGATAATTTTTCCAGGCATCGATCCAATATATGTTCGGCGATGTCCACGAATTTCTGCTTCATCTCGGACACCTCCCAATGAGATACGAACATACTCACGTCCCGTTGCCTTTGCAATAGAGCGCGCTAATGATGTTTTCCCCACACCAGGAGGACCTAACAAACAAATAATGGGACCTTTTATCTTTGATGCGCGACTTTGTACAGCCAAATACTCAATAATTCGCTCCTTAACTTTTTCAAGACCGAAATGTTCATTATTCATGACCTTTTCAGCAAAATCTAAATTGTTTTTAATCTTAGATTTTTTACCCCAAGGCATTGCTAATAACCAATCAAGATAATTACGTACAACTGTCGCTTCTGCAGACATAGGAGACATATTCCGTAATTTTCTCAATTCTGCTCCAGCTTTTTCCTGTGCTTCCTTGGATAGTTTTGTATTCTTGATACGTTCTTCTAATTCAGAGAGTTCATCTCGGCTATCATCACCTGCTCCTAACTCTTTTTGAATAGCCTTCATCTGCTCATTGAGATAATATTCTCGTTGGTTTTTTTCCATTTGCCGTTTAACATGCGAACGAATACGTTTTTCAACCTGCAAAACAGAAATTTCTCCTTCCATGAAGGACAAAACACGTTCAAGACGGGCCCGCACAGGTAAGAGCTCTAATATCTCCTGTTTTTCTGCAAGTTTAATCATCAAATGAGAAGCAATCGTATCGGCAAGCTTAGAAGGATTATCAAGCTGGCCAATCGCATTCACAACTTCAGGAGAGATTTTTTTATTAAGCTTTACATAGTTTTCAAAATAAGCAATCACTGACCTTGAAAGAGCTTCAATCTCAACATCACTCTCTCTAGGTTCTTCTGTAACAGTCGCAAAAGCCTGATGATAACCTTCACTTAAAGCAAATTGACTAATTTTTGCACGTGCAGTTCCTTCAACCAAAACCTTTACAGTACCATCAGGAAGCTTTAAAAGTTGAAGAATATTAGCAAATGTACCAATATGATAAATATCCTCTGATTTTGGATCGTCATCAGAAGCATTTTTTTGTGTCACCAAGAGTATTTGCTTATCAACCGCCATCGTTTCTTCAAGAGCACGAATTGATTTTTCGCGACCCACAAAAAGTGGAACAATCATATGGGGGAAGACAACAATATCACGAAGAGGTAAAACAGCATAAACCCCATCTCTTACTTCATCTGTCTTTTCATCAATATATTGCATAACTCTCCTTTCTGGAGCCTATGAGCTATCTACAACAATTAGCCCACCTGTAGAAAATCTCAGCTCTTCACTGTACATGAAGTGGTAATTACTCATACATAAATCAAGCATTATAATGATATTATTAGAAATACCTATCAAATACCGTTCATTACCACCTTTTATATTGCGCATCGCACAATGTCATGCTGATACATTTTCTTTATCTTCTGCACGTTCTGAGTAAATATAAAGAGGACGCGCTTTCCCATCAACGACATCACTCGAAATAACCACTTTTTGAACGCCTTCAAGAGCCGGTAGCTCAAACATCGTCTCAAGAAGGATCTTCTCCATAATAGAACGTAAACCACGAGCACCAGTTTTACGTTCAATTGCTTTCTTTGCAATAACACGTAAAGCATCTTCATGAAATGCTAACTCAACATTCTCCATTTCAAAAAGACGCTGATATTGCTTTACTAACGCATTTTTAGGTTGGGATAAAATTTGCATGAGGGCGTTAACATCTAAATCCTCTAAGGTGGCGACTATAGGAAGCCGCCCAATAAACTCTGGTATTAAACCAAATTTTATAAGATCCTCAGGCTCTAAATCACGAAAAATTTCACCGACACAACGCTCATCCGGAGCCTTAACAGTCGCAGAAAAACCAATAGAAGTTTTTTCACCACGCCCTGAAATAATCCGTTCTAAACCTGCAAAAGCTCCCCCACAAATGAATAAGATGTTTGTGGTATCAACCTGAAGAAACTCTTGTTGCGGATGTTTACGTCCACCTTGTGGAGGAACAGAAGCAATCGTTCCTTCCATAATCTTTAATAACGCTTGCTGAACTCCTTCTCCCGAAACATCTCTTGTAATAGAAGGATTATCTGCTTTACGAGAAATCTTATCGACCTCATCAATATAAACAATACCACGCTGCGCACGTTCAACATTATAATCCGCAGCTTGAAGAAGCTTCAAAATAATATTTTCAACATCTTCACCCACATAGCCTGCTTCAGTCAAAGTGGTCGCATCCGCCATCGTAAAAGGTACATCAATAATACGTGCTAATGTTTGTGCAAGATAAGTTTTACCACAACCCGTTGGACCAACAAGAAGAATATTTGATTTAGTTAACTCAATATCATTGCTTTTAGACTGATGCGCCAATCGTTTATAATGATTATGAACAGCAACAGAAAGAACACGCTTTGCATGCTGCTGACCAATAACATAATCATCAAGAACTGTTATAATTTCCTGTGGCGTAGGAACACCATCACGCACCTTAACCCCAGAAGACTTATTTTCTTCCCGAATAATATCCATGCAAAGCTCTACACATTCATCACAGATAAATACAGTAGGCCCCGCAATGAGCTTACGCACCTCATGCTGACTCTTGCCGCAGAACGAGCAATAGAGAGTATTTTTTGATTCGTTCCCGCTATTGCTAATTTTGCTCATTTTTCTTTCCTTTCACCACGATATATGAACACTTCGCCTTTTCAAAGGAAGCTTTTCATCATGAAAACTAAAAGACATATAGAAAACCATGCATGTCTCAATATTTTTAGGTGTTTCTCTAAACTTTGCGATATTTTTATAAAACTCTTTATTTTAAAGTAGCTATTTTTTCTATAAAAATTCTTAATCTTTTTCTTCTTTTTCAGTTTCTGCACGATATTGTATAACATCATCAACTAAGCCAAACGCTTTGGCTTCTTCTGCTGTCATAAAATGATCGCGATCGAGAGTTTTTTCAATGACCTCATAATCTTGACCTGTATGTTGAACATAAATTTCATTTAAGCGCCGTTTCATCTTTATAATATCTTGTGCATGTCGCTCAATATCTGAAGCCTGGCCTTGAAAACCACCAGATGGCTGATGCACCATAATACGCGCATTTGGCAATGTAAAACGATGCCCCTTTGCTCCAGCTGTTAACAATAAAGACCCCATAGATGCCGCCTGCCCCATGCACAGCGTAGAAACAGGAGGACGAATAAACTGCATAGTATCATAAATAGCCATACCAGATGTCACAACACCACCTGGAGAATTAATATAAAGACTAATTTCTTTTTTAGGATTTTCCGCTTCCAAGAAAAGCAATTGTGCACAAACAAGCATTGCCATACCATCTTCAACAGGACCATTAATAAAAATAATCCGCTCCTTTAAAAGACGGGAAAAAATATCATAGGCCCGTTCACCACGATTGGTTTGTTCAATAACCATAGGAACAAGGCTTAATGTCGTTTTCATTAGATCACTCATATTTTTACTTTCCGTTCATATAACAATCGCTCTTTACACATTCAATGTTTTTATCCATTTGTTAACATTACTCTCTTGTGCAAGCTACAATCAAAAGCTGTTTAGGATAGATTAAAATCCCAATTATTAAAATAGCAATAATAACTCTACCTAAAAAAATCATGAATATCAGGAATGCGAGATACCGCCCAATGGTAAAAACTTCCTTCCTGAGGTTTTTGCGTCGTCTTTATCTTTCTGTGAATATGAAATCCTATCAAGCGTGAATCGGTGAGCGGTTTTACGCCAAAAGCTGGTTCAAAGATATATTCAGACTTTCGCCCAGTCCAATAATAAAAAGTTTCCTTTTCCTTTGCTTCATGAAAAAAACCATATCGTTTTGCTAATCGTGAAATACCATCATTACCAAATATCGTAATGCCAAGATTTCCTGGTAAAATCGGCATTTTTTCCTCTTTAACCAGAACGGTCTCCAAACACGACGCTTAAACCCAAGCCAATAAGGAATAATTTCTGCGCCTGCCCAATAATCTTCAAATACTTTTATAATAGGGTTATCGGGCGGAAAATAAAGTGCAGAAACGCCCACTCTTATATTATTTTCTCTTGCCAACCAAACCTTCTCCGTATCTGGCTGAAATTGTTTAACAAGGTAAACATCTGTATCTAACCAAACACCTTGTTGATATTTCATCAGCATAACACGAAAAAAATCCGAGAACTGAACAATTGTACACCATAGTTTATCATCAGAAAAATCGGGGTCAAGGCGATAAATTGCTGAGCGTGGTAAAATTGATTCGGCTTCATGCAGCTCAACACCAGCAGGAAGATTATCTATTTTTTATCATAACTAAAAAGCTTAACGCGCTGTCCAGTTTTAACCATTGAGGACAAACAAAGCCTATCCACCAATCTTAATTGTCCACTATACCAAAAAGTACAAATATCCGTAGATAATATATCAAAAATATTCTAAACTTACGCGAAATAGTTGTTCAACATCACGAACGAACTCAGCAAGAGCAAAAATCACTATTCTATCACCAGATAAAATACGCGTATCTGCCGAAAGCTGTATTATTGTCTTATTGCGATAAATTGCACCAATTCTCAAACCATCTGATAAATTGAGCTCTGATAATGACTTACCAACCAATGAAGATGTTTGCATCACTTCAGCTTCAATAATTTCTGCTCGGCCATTAAAAACTGAATGAACAGAACGAATACGCCCACGGCGCATTTGTTGCAAAATTCTCGATATTGTAACGCTATGGGGATTAAGATATGCATCCACACCAACAGCACGACTAAATTCTTGATAGGCAACATTATTAATCAATACCATATTGGCTTTGCAGCCCAATCTTTTAGCAATAATAGCGCTTAAGAGATTAACCTGATCTTGATTGGTTAATGTAATCATTAAATCGGACTGATCAATTCCCGCATCTTGAAGAATCACTGGATCTAACACATTACCGTATAAAACTGTTGTTTTTTCAAGCTGATCAGCAATTGTGAGGGCTCTTTCTCTATGCGCTTCTATAATCTTCAATTTTAATTTATGGAAACGCTTTTCAATAGCCTGTGCAACATAAAGGCCAATGTGACCACCCCCTGCAATAATCATGCGGTGGGCATCTTGTTCTTTATGACCAAAAAGCCCAACAGCACGACGCATCTGTTCACGAGCAACAACAAGATAGGTTATATCACCGACACGTAATTGCGTTTCTGAATGTGCAATCAATAATTCCGAGCCACGTTTAATAGCGGTAACCGTTGTTTGAAGATCTGGAAAAAGCTCTGTTAATTGACGCAAAGGTGTATTAATAACGGGACAATCTTCCATGCATTCCAAGGCTAACGCAACAATATCATCATTACAAAAATAAAGAACATCTATTGCACCAGGTAAAGCAATACGACGCAAAACCATTTCCCCAACTTCAACTTCTGGCGAAATAACCACATCAATAGGAATATTTTCTCTAGAAAAAAGCGTCTTATAACGTGGTTCTAAATAAGATTGTGAGCGAATACGAGCAATTTTTGTGGGCACATTAAATAATGAATGTGCTACTTGGCAAGCTACCATATTAACTTCATCAAACAAAGTGACAGCAATCAACATATCAGCTTTGTCTGCATCTGCAGCCAAAAGAACTTCAGGCCGTGAACCGTGACCAACAAAACCTCTCACATCCAATGTATCGCGAATCTTTTCAATTAATCTCGTTTCAATATCAATAACAGTAACATCGTGATTTTCAGCAGCAAGACGCTCTGCTATCCCATAACCAACCTGTCCTGCTCCACAAATAATAATACGCATCGCTTTAAGAAACTCCAAGCGCTTTAAGTTTACGGTGCAAAGCTGAACGCTCCATGCCTATAAATTCAGCAGTACGCGATATATTTCCACCCAAACGTCCAATCTGCGCCACTAAATATCTCTTTTCAAACAATTCTCGTGCTTCACGCAACGGTAAATCCATTATACTCTCATCCGAATCCATTTGAAGACGTGGCAAAGAATCATTCACTTCACTGGGAAGAAAATCCGCTGTTATAGGACCATCCCCATCCCGCACAAGAATAAGAAGACGCTCAATATTATTACGTAATTGTCTTACATTACCCGGCCAAGCATGCGTTTGCAAAATAGCAATCACATCATCACTGATTTCACGTGGCTTAATCCCAACCTGCTGTGATATTGTTTTTACAAAATGATGGACAAGTTCTGGAATATCTTCACGACGAGCAGAAAGGGGCGGAACAGTAATGGGAACAACGGAAAGACGGTGGAAAAGATCTTCTCTAAAGCGCCCGTCAGAAATGAGGTTTTCAAGATTTTGCGCTGTCGAAGAAATGATACGAACATCTACTTTAACACGTTTTGTACCGCCAACTCTCTCAAATGTTTGCCCCGTTAACACCCTAAGAATCTTACCTTGAGTCTCACGTGGCATATCAGCAATTTCATCAAGATAAAGTATTCCGCCATGGGCTTCCTCTAAGGCACCGATTTTACGCTCTCTTCCCTCCATTTCGCTGCCAAACAGCTCTATTTCCATTCTTTCCGGAGTAATCGTTGCAGCATTTATTGTAACAAATGGCCCATTCGAACGCGTGGAGAGCGCATGAATAGTTCGTGCAACAGTCTCTTTTCCTGCCCCTGAAGGACCTGTTATCATGATGCGACTATTGGTTGGTGCTACTTTTTCTATGATTTGACGCAAATTTTTTATAACTGTCGATTTTCCGAGCAACTCTAATGTCTCGTTCGAACGTTTTCGCAATTCTAAAAGCTCACGTTTTAAATTTGAATTTTCAAGTGTTCTCTCTGCAACCAATACAAGTCTATCAGCTTTAAAAGGTTTTTCAATGAAATCATAGGCTCCTCGCTTTATAGCGGAAACAGCCGTCTCAATATTACCATGACCAGAGATCATAACGACCGGAAGAGCTGGATAGTGTGTTTTAATTTCATCAAGCAGTGCTAAACCATCGAGGCGACTCCCCTGTAACCAAATATCTAAAAAAATGAGCTTTGGAATACGTTCACTAATTTGAGCTAATGCTTCATCAGAGTTACAAGCAACACGCGTTTCATAGCCTTCATCATCCAAAATACCAGCAACAAGTTCACGAATATCCGCTTCATCATCAACAATCAAGATATCTGATACCATACTATTCCCCTATCTTATGATTTATAGCTTGTATAATACTACCCTGCTTACCCCCAACCGTCGGAAACATCAAACGGATCATCGCACCACGACCTTCATAAAAACTCTCCGGTGCATCATGAAGCTCCATGGAACCACCGTGATCTTCAATAACTTTGCGCACAATGGCCAGCCCGAGTCCTGTTCCTTTCTCCCGTGTTGTTATATAAGGTTCTAATAACTTTTGTCTTTGCTCTTTAGGAAGTCCTTTTCCGTTATCAACAACATCCACAACCACCCATTCTTCTTGATGATAAGAACGGACAAGAATATGACCGTGAATATTTTCCTCTCGCATAACTGAATCTATGGATTCGCTCGCGTTTTTGATCACATTGCAAAAAGCCTGTACAATGAGACGGTTATCAAATGCACCCATAAGTGGTAGAGTTCCTAAATCTTGCTCAAAATGAATATCATGTCGCGTCACTTCTATCAAGAAACATGCTTCGCGCAACAATTCTCGTATATCTAAAATATGCATTTTGGGTTTGGGCATACGTGCAAAAGAGGAAAACTCATCAACCATACGCCCAATATCTCCAACCTGCCGAATAATTGTGTCAATACACCGCTCAAAGACCTCTCTATCTTGTGTAATAGCTTTGTTATAACGTTTACGAATGCGTTCAGCGGATAACTGAATAGGTGTAAGAGGATTTTTAATTTCGTGTGCAATACGTCGCGCAATATCCGCCCACGCCGCTGTACGTTGCGCTGCAACAAGGTCTGTAATATCATCAATTGTTAGAACCCAAGATTGCCCCTGTCCATCATCCTCCTCCATCGTAACTTGAACATTACAGACACGCTCTTTTCCTGCAACGTTTAAAGTGACCTGCTCACGATGGTTTTTCCGATCCAATGAACGCACAAACTGAAAAACCTGCCAAATTTCAGCACTTAAAGATAAAAGACTTTTTCCAACAACGTGCTCAGAGCGAATATCAAACATCGCTTCAATAGACCGATTGATAATGGTGATATCACCATTATCATCTATCCCTGCTACTCCCGCTGTTACACCTGATAATACAGCTTCAGAAAAACGCCGTCTTTCATCAATTTGATCACGCACTGCAATCAATTCATTACGCCGACTTTTCAATTCACTGACCATGTAATTAAAAGTTTTGGATAATTGCCCAATATCGCCGTCTTTTGCTCGTACTGGCACGAAAATTTCCATATTTCCAGAAGCAACATCATCGGCAGCACTAATGAGAAGACGAATAGGACGTACTAAGCGATCAGCAACAGCAATAGCAGCCCAAATGGCTGATAAGAATAAACTAAAAAAAAGACACAAATAAAGCATACCAAATGCAATCTGTGTCAGCAGGCGATTTTCATTTAAATCACGATAACGATCTGTATTAACTTCTGTCAAACGCAAAGCAGATAAAACACCTTTATCAACGTCACGCACCAAATATAAAAATGTGTTTGGAATATTGGTAAACTTTAAAATAATACCAAAATAATCATGAACGCCTGGTTGAAAAGAAAAAGGTCTCGCACTGGTTGCACGTTCAATAAGATGAGAAGGAGGAATTGGCAGTTTATCTTCATCACCAAGAGCACTCGATACAAAAATAGCTCCGCTAGAACTTAACAAAAATGCACCACGCAAATTGCGTCCTAGAGCATGACGCGTCAATTGCATCCTATATTCAGCTGGATTACGTTCTAAGAGTTTTTTGTTATCAAGTGCAAATGCCATCGCGTAGGATAAATTTTTTAAATTTTGAAGCATTTCATCTGCATAAGCATTTGCTAAATCAATAGAAGAGCCCACAATTTGCCGCGTTGTTGTATCAAACCATCGATCAAGTCCCAAATTCAGTGCTGGCCCTGACACAAGAGCTACAGCAACAGCTGGCATTGTTGCAACAAGTGCAAACAATGAAATAAGGCGGACATGAAGACGTGAGCCTGCTCGCCTTGAACGCCAAGCACGAATGATCGGAATCATCTCATAAAAAACGATGACAATAAGCCCTAAAACCCAAAAACTATTAATTCCTATAAGAATAAGGGTTACTGTTCTACTGGGAACAACAGGAGTTAAGCCAATAAGAATAATGAACGAAACAGAGGCCGTAAGTAAAGCCAATACAATAATTGTAATCCCTAAAAAAATATATACCTTACTTAAACGATACAACTCATCGTTATAAGTATTTTTATCTATGTCTTGAAGATTCGTCACAGATGTTATATTCGTCATGAGCTTACATACCCTTATCTCATTATTATCATATAACCTTTTGTAGCAAAAATTGACAATACTAATACTACATTTACAATAGGGCAAATATAGTCAACGAGAAAAAACTTCTACATTTTGCAAAATATCTTTAAAATAGACTGTGTTCGACAATACTTTACGAAGGAAATGAGATGCGATTAACAAAACAAACAAATTATGCTCTTCGAATGCTCATGTATTGTGCAGATAATCAGGGAACTCTCAGTCGTGTTCCAGAAATTGCTAAAGCATATGCCGTTTCAGAGCTTTTTTTATTTAAAATCCTTCAGCTGCTTGTTCAAGCAGGTTTTATCCAAACAGTGCGTGGACGCAATGGTGGAGTTAGATTGGCTAAACCCGCAGCAGAGATTTCAGTCGCGGATGTTGTGAAAGTAACAGAAGACAACTTTTCCCTCGCAGAATGTTTCGATACTGCAGAACCAACTTGCCCCTTGTTTGATTTTTGTGGTTTAAATACCGCACTTCAAAAAGCATTAAATGCTTTTTTTGAGGTATTATCAGTGATATCCTTGGCTGATCTACAACGATCACCCTTTCAAAATCATTTTAAAATTAATGACAAAAAAGCAAACTAAGATTATAATACAAGGAGATTAAGTATTTCTATTGCAGCAATAATATTAGCCGCTGGACGCGGTGAAAGAGCAGGATCTCCCCATAAAATTCCAAAACAATATCGGCTTCTAGGACAAAAGCCAATTATTTATCATACCTTGCGTTGTTTTTTGCAGCATCCAGCTATCACAACAATTATTCTTGTTATTCATCCAGAAGATCGTCAAATCTGTGAACAAGCTATTGACGATTTTAAAGAGCGCCTTATTATCGTTGAAGGAGGCAATACACGTCAAATCTCTACCTTATATGGACTTCAGGCACTCAAAAAATTTGCCCCCCAATATGTGCATATTCATGATGGTGCACGCCCTTTTATAGAAAACAAGCTTCTTAATAACATTCACAACACTATCACACCTCAAGAAGGTGTTCTTCCTGTTCAGCCCATCTCTGATACCCTTAAACGTATAAATAATCAGCATGTTTTAGAAACAATTCCCCGTACCCATCTTTATAGAGCACAAACTCCACAGTGTTTTCCCTTTGAACATATCTTAGCGGCTCATAAACAAGCAAAACAAGCTTGCAAACAAGAATTCACTGACGATTCTGCAATTGCCGAATGGTTTGGAATTCCTATGCGTACCGTTCTTGGGGATCCTAACAACATAAAAATTACATGGCATGAAGATTTTAATACTGCCCATTTATATCTCCAAAAGAAAATGCAAATATTTCCTGATATTCGTACCGGCAATGGTTATGATGTTCACTCTTTTGAGGATGGTGATTTTCTTATATTATGTGGTATAAAAATTCCTTTTCATAAAAAATTAAATGGACACTCCGATGCGGATGTTGCTCTTCATGCATTAACAGATGCCCTTCTTGCAACTCAAGGTGCTGGAGATATCGGTACACATTTTCCTCCCTCTGATCCTCAATGGAAAAATGTATCATCAGAAATTTTTCTCCGTCATGCTCTTGATATTATAAAACAAGCAGGTGGTCGTATTGCCAATGTTGATATCACAATTATCGCTGAAAATCCTAAAATTGGTCCCTATCGTCATGCCATGACAGAAAATCTTATGACAATACTTGCAATAACACCTGATCGAATCTCTATCAAAGCAACAACAAATGAACGACTTGGATTTATTGGTCGTGGTGAGGGAATTGCTGCTCTTGCAACAGCGAGCGTCCTTTATTCAGGAGAAATTCCCCAATGACATATCTTTGTGAAAAACACGCACATGAAGTCCTTAATACCTTTCGCCAAAAAGGTTTGCTGTTAACAACTGTAGAGTCTTGTACAGGAGGACTCATTGCTGCAAGCCTCACAAATATTGCAGGATCGTCAGATGTTCTCGATTGTGGATTTGTTGTTTATTCAAATGAATCCAAAACACGCCTTGTTGGCGTTTGTGCTGAACTTATAAGAACCTATGGTGCCGTTTCAAAAGAAGTTGCTCTTGCAATGGCTGAGGGTGGATTAAAACATTCACAAGCTGACATTGCAGTTTCTGTAACAGGAATTGCTGGTCCAGGAGGTGCAAGTTTTGATAAACCTGTAGGACTTGTGCATTGCGCAGTAGCTTATAAAAACCACTCCCCCCTGCACAAAGAAATGCACTTTGCTCATCTTAATCGCAATGCTATCCGCCATGCAACTGTTGAAAATGCTTTTAAAATGATTCTGGAATTGCTTCACTGAATTCCCCATATTAATTTCAAAATTCTTTATTCGCCATCGAGTCTATAATCGTCAATATCTTGAAAAAATTTTATTGTATCACAACTTGAAAATGAAAGATCTCAATAGCGTAAAGTTATCTCACTTTAGTCCTGTGTAGGTTGAATTAATCAAATTTATTCGCTTACACGCCACAAGAGAAAAAACTATATAAATAAAATGATTAAAGAAAGAGACACTTGTACTTCTCTCAAGTGCTAAGAGCTGGCGCGCAACATCTTGAGAGATAGCAAATAAATGATGCAGGAGGACTTCTTCATAAGTGTACAGATGTAGATTTTATATACTTTTACGAGAATCTATACTATTTATTATGAGCACTATTATGAAATGGGTATGACGCAAGCATGTTCTATTTGGGCGTTTTGTTTAACGAGTGTGCATCCATTAAAAAAGAGAAAAACAAAAGCATGAAGCTGTGCATCATCTTCATCATTTAAAATGATATTCTTTCAATATGCTTTTGAAAGCTGAATTAAAAACAAATAGTAAAGATGAAAACCCGTTTTCACCTTCACGCTGTTTAAGCAATACGTATTGTTAAAAAATAACAGAATAGACTATGTTACCGTAGAGCCATAAATCTGATGCGCACGCTTCTCAAAAGCCTCGGTAAATTTACGAAACGCAATATCAAACATTGAGCCCATCACTAATCCAAGCGTTTTACTTTTAAATTCATAATCAATAAAAAACTCTACATTACATGCATTGGTATTTTCAATATCATGAAAAGCCCAACGATTTTCAAGATATTTGAATGGACCATCAATATATTTAACTTCTATAAGACTTTTTTCCGGCTGAAGAAATACTTGAGTCGTAAAAGTTTCACGAATAATCTTATAACCAACGGTCATATCCGCAAGAAGCAATATTTTTTTTCCATATTCTTTTCGAGAACGTATTATTAAAGACTCACACATTGGTAAAAATTCAGGATAACGCTCAATATCCGAAACCAGATCAAACATTTCACTGGCACTATGGGTGATCTGCCGATGTATTGTAAAAATCGGCATAATTATCTCTGTAAGGAAAATTTTTCATCACGCGCTTTTTGCAAAATGGCAAAATCATCTCCAGCATGATGAGATGAACGCGTTAGAGGATTGGAGGCCATATGTAAAAATCCTTTTACTTTACCAATCTTGGCAAAAGACTCAAATTCTTCAGGAGGCACAAAACGAACAACTGGATGATGTTTTCGTGTAGGCTGCAAATATTGTCCAATTGTCATAAAGTCAACATCAGCAGCGCGCAAATCATCCATCAATTGCAAAACTTCATTTCGCTCCTCCCCAAGGCCAACCATAATTCCCGATTTTGTAAAAATTGTTGGATCAAGTTCTTTAACACGTTGTAATAAACGAATTGAATGAAAATAACGTGCCCCTGGACGGACCTTCAAATATTTAGAAGGAACTGTTTCTAAGTTATGATTAAAAACATCAGGCTTAGCAGCAACAACAACTTCTAAAGCGCCATCCTTATGACGAAAATCAGGTGTAAGAACTTCAATTGTTGTTTTAGGAGTTTTTTGACGAATCGCATAAATAACTTTTGCAAAATGCTCAGCACCACCATCAGCAAGATCATCACGATCAACAGATGTAATGACAACATGTTTTAGTGCCATCTGTGCAACAGCATCAGCGACACGTTCTGGCTCATTATGATCAACGGCAAGTGGAATACCTGTTGCAACGTTACAAAAAGCACAAGCACGCGTACATATTTCACCTAAAATCATAAAGCTAGCATGCCTCTGGCTCCAACATTCGCCAATATTAGGGCAACCAGCTTCTTCACATACAGTCACTAACTTATGCGTACGTACAATACCATGTGTTTCCTTATAAATTGGTGATGTTGGCGCTTTTACACGAATCCAATCCGGCTTTTTTTGAACGCTTGTATCCGGACGATGCGCCTTTTCAGGATGGCGCAAACGTCTATTCGTAACTCTATCAACAACCGTAACCATTTAAGCCTTTGCCTTATAAATACGAAGGAGCAATGAAAAATTTAAAATCTTTCATACAATCTAATCATCAAGCGTTTAAAACTTGATCATAAGCATCCAATACACTTTCTTTCATCATTTCCGATAAAGTCGGATGTGGAAAAACAGTATGCATTAATTCTTCCTCTGTTGTTTCAAGATTCATGGCAATGACAAACCCCTGTATTAATTCTGTTACCTCAGCTCCTACCATATGGGCCCCAAGAAGCTGTCCTGTTTTTTTATCAAAAATTGTTTTTACTAACCCTTGATCTTCACCCAGAGCAATCGCTTTGCCATTCGCGGAAAAAGAATAACGACCAATACGTATATCATACCCTGCTTCTTTTGCTGTCGCTTCTGAAAGCCCTACAGAAGCAACTTGCGGTGTGCAATAGGTGCATCCTGGAATTTTTTTCTTATCAAGCGGATGAACATTCTTTAAACCAGCAAGATGTTCAATACATATTACGCCTTCTTCTTCTGCTTTATGGGCTAACATAGGAGGACCTGCCACATCACCGATAGCATAAATACCCGAAACTCCTGTCCAACTCCATTCATCAGTTACAATACACCCACGATCGGTTTTTATTCCCAAAGCTTCTAATCCAAGATTCTCAATATTACCCTGCACCCCAACAGCAGAAATCAACCGATCAACAGTCATTGTCTCATTTTTACCTTGAATATCAATATGTACAGTTACAGAATCGGAAGATTTTTCAACCCTTGTTACTTTTGCTTGACGAAGAACACGTAAACCTTTTTTCTCTAATTGTTTACAAGCAAATGTTGAAATTTCAATATCTTCAGCAGGCATGATGTGGGGCATTATTTCAACAACAGTGACTGTCGCTCCCATATCATGATAAAAAGAGGCAAATTCAATGCCTATAGCCCCAGACCCTATGACCAAAAGCGATTTTGGCATTTCTGGCGGTATCATAGCTTCAAAATAAGTCCAAATGAGATTTCCATCTGGCTCAATACCAGGAAGGACACGAGGACGTGCACCCGTTGCAATAATGATATGCTTTGCTTGGTAAGTTCCCTCTCCCAAGGTCCCTTTAGGGACTGGATTTTGTGGTTGCATAACCGGTTTGGAGGATGAAGAAACCATAATTTCCGCAAGCTGGCTTCCCTTTGCTTCTTTAGTAAGCTTTGCTTCACCCCAGATAATATCAATTTTATTTTTTTTCATTAAAAAAGCAACACCAGCATTTAAACGTGCTGAAACACCGCGTGAACGTGCCACAACATTTTTGATGTTTGCCTCAATTGAACCATTAATTTTTAGTCCATAATCTTTTGCATGTTCAGCAAAATGTTTCATTTCCGCTGAACGTAAAAGAGCCTTTGTTGGAATACATCCCCAATTTAAACAAATCCCTCCCAAATGTTCACGTTCAACAATCGCAGTCTTAAAGCCACATTGCGCTGCACGAATTGCGGTTACATATCCGCCTGGACCTGATCCAATCACAATTACATCATAAAGATTTGCCACAGTAATTCCTCCATGGATATATATAAAATGGATATGCATTTTTTGAACTTAAAAATGAAAATGAACATAACAGAATTATCTTATGTCTTTATACTCTAAGCTTTCTATAAATGCTTTACCCAAACTAGAAACAGCAATACCTCTGCTCTTCAAACTCTTTAAATTTGTTTTTATTCTCTTAAATACACTCTCTCACAATTTACGTGAAGAACTGTTAAACAGTTCAAACCAACATTGCTAATGGATTTTCAATCATCTTCTTAAAAGTCCGCGCGAGCTCTGCTGCTAAAGCACCATCGACAGCACGATGATCCGCAGAAATTGTAACTGACATAACTGTCGCAATGGCTAATGCACCATTTTTAACAACAGCACGTTGCTCCCCTGCACCAATCGCAAAAATTGTCGCATGCGGTGGATTAAGAATAGCAGAAAAACTTTTCACACCATACATCCCCATATTGGATACAGCTGTTGTTCCACCCTGATATTCTTCCATTTTTAACTTGCCCTCACGCGCACGCTTTGCAAAATCCTTCATCTCTTTGGAAATAAGCGATAACGGCTTTTCCTCTGCATGGCGAATAATCGGCGTAATTAATCCATTGGGAATAGAAACAGCAACCCCAACATCACAATGTTTATGATGAAGCATTCCACCTTCAAGCCAAGAGACATTCGCATCAGGAACCGCTTTCAAAGAAAGTGCGACAGCTTTGATCACCATATCATTAACAGAAATCTTATAAGTAGGCTTAGCTTCTTCCTGCATCTTAACCATTGGTGCAGCAACATTCAATTGTGTACGCAGCGCTAATAGCGCATCAAGTTCACAATCTACCGTTACATAAAAATGTGGGACTTTCTGTTTTGATTCCACCAAACGTGTCGCGATTGTTTTACGCATATTATTATGGGGTGTGAAAACATATTCATCCTCTTTGAAGAGTTTCAATATCTGTTTCTCAGAAGCACCTGCGGCTACTGGCTCTCCTGTCTGTGACGAATAAGAAATCTTAGAAATATCACCGCTCATAACTTTTTCTACATCACGCTTAATAATACGCCCATGCGGCCCACTCCCAGAAATAAGGGATAAATCAAGACCTGCCTGAGATGCTAATCGCCGCGCTAAGGGAGAAGCAAAAAGACGAGCTCCCTTTTTATCTTGCTGTATTAATTGCCCAGTTGATGATTCATGAGACATTTTTATTCCCTTTGAGTCCGTCTGTTTCAGAGAATCTGTCTGTTTGATACCCTCTAGTTTTTGTCTTGTAGAAGAAGAGATTTCTTCTGTAACTTTTGCAGCTTCAGCTAAATCTTCACCTTCTTCTGCTAAAACAACAATTAAAGCATTTACTTTAACGCCTTGTGTTCCAGCAGGAACAACAATTTTAGCAACCCTACCTTCATCAACAGCTTCGACTTCCATCGTCGCTTTATCCGTCTCAATCTCAGCAATAACATCACCAGAGGAAACCTTATCTCCCTCCTTAATATTCCATTTTGTTAAATTTCCCTCTTCCATCGTAGGGGAAAGCGCTGGCATTGTAATTTTAATGGGCATTATGCTTTCCTCCGTTATGCTCTGTATGTCACAGCCTTAACGGCCTCAATAATTTCAGCAGTATTAGGCAAAGCCAACTTCTCAAGATTAGCGGCATAAGGCATCGGAACATCTTTGCCAGAAATCGTAGCAATTGGCGCATCAAGATAGTCAAAAGCCTGCTGCATAACACGCGTTGCTATTTCAGTTCCCACGGATGACTGAGGAAATCCCTCTTCAATTGTTACCAAACGACCTGTTTTTTTAACTGAAGAAAGAATTGTTGGAAGATCCATCGGGCGAATGGTTCGTAAATCAATCAATTCAACATCAATACCAAGTTTTTCAATTTCTGGTAATGCTTCAACCGCGTAATGCATTCCAATCCCACATGCAACAATTGTCACATCTTGTCCAGACTTATGAATACGCGCCTTACCAATAGGTAAAACAAAATCATCGAGTTGAGGAACATCAAATTGATGCCCGTACAAAATCTCATTTTCAAGGAAAACAACAGGATTATCATCACGAATAGCAGCTTTCAGCAAACCTTTTGCATCTGCAGCGCTATAAGGCATAACAACTTTCAGACCTGGTATATGACTATACCATGCTGCATAACATTGAGAATGTTGAGCACCAACACGGGCAGCCGCACCATTGGGACCTCGGAAAACCATAGGAGCGGTCATTTGTCCACCAGACATATAACGTGTCTTGGCTGCTGAGTTAATAATTTGGTCCATCGCCTGCATCGCAAAATTAAAGGTCATAAACTCGACAATAGGACGTAACCCACCAAAAGCAGCCCCGACAGCCAGCCCAGCAAAGCCGTGCTCTGTAATTGGGGTATCAATAACTCGGCGTTCTCCGAATTCTTCCAACAAACCTTGACTAACCTTATAGGCACCTTGATATTGCGCAACTTCTTCCCCCATAAGAAAAACTGTTTCATCACGCCGCATTTCTTCAGCCAAAGCCTGATTAAGCGCTTCACGAACTGTCATTGTAACCATTTGTGTTCCCGCTGGAATATCAAAATTAAGAGATGTATCAAAAGTAGGAGCAGCCTGCGGAACTGACAAAGGCAGAGAAAGAGAAGATTCCTTAGGTTTTTGTGCTGTATCAGTAGGTTGCGAAATATCCTCAGCACGCTCACCTTCTTCTAACAAAATTGCGATAACAGTGTTAACCTTTACGCCTTCTGAACCTTCAGGCACAAAAATTTTACCAAGAGTACCTTCATCAACGGACTCTACTTCCATTGTAGCCTTATCCGTTTCAATTTCAGCAATAACATCGCCAGAGCTAACCTTATCACCTTCTTTCTTGAGCCATTTAGACAGTTTACCTTCTTCCATAGTTGGTGAAAGCGCCGGCATCAAAATATCAATAGACATACTTGCTTCCCTCGCATCAAACTAAAATATCAGTATAGAGCTCAGAAGCATCTGGCTCTTGATCACTTTGTGCAAAATCTACCGCATCAGCAACAATTGCACGGACCTCTTTCTCAATAGATTTTAAATCGTCCTCGCTCGCCCAATTTTTTTTAAGAATCCGACTTTTTACTTGATCAATCGGATCGTGTTCCTCTTTTATTTTTTGGACTTCTTCCTTTGAACGATATTTCGCTGGATCAGACATGGAATGACCACGATAGCGATAGGTTTGCATATCAAGAATGATCGGCCCTTTACCTGAGCGTGCCCAAGAAATTGCTTCATCAGCAGCTCCTTTTACTGATCGAACATCCATACCGTCAACAACAATACCTGGAATTTCAAAAGAAAGACCACGACGGGAAAAATCAGTTTCTGCAGATGCACGTGAAACGGACGTTCCCATAGCATACTGATTATTTTCAATAATATAAACAACAGGCAGCTTCCAAAGTGAAGCCATATTAAAACTCTCGTAAACCTGCCCCTGATTTGCAGCACCATCACCAAAATAAACCAATGTCACATTATCTTTATCAAGATATTGATTCGAAAATGCCAAGCCTGAACCAATGGGAACCTGCGCCCCAACAATACCATGTCCCCCATAAAAGTTTTTTTCTTTAGAGAACATATGCATCGAGCCACCTTTCCCTTTGGAAAAGCCCCCTTGGCGCCCCGTTAATTCTGCCATAACACCACGCGGACTCATCCCAACCGCTAACATATGTCCATGATCACGGTAAGACGTAATAACCTGATCACCTTCTTTTGCCGCTTTCAATGTTCCAACAACAACAGCTTCCTGTCCAATATAAAGATGACAAAACCCCCCAATAAGCCCCATACCGTAAAGTTGTCCTGCTTTTTCTTCAAAACGGCGAATTAAAAGCATTTCACGATAGGCAACAATTTCTTCCTCTTTTGTAAAAGAGGCTATTAGTGCTTTCTTTGTAGTGCTTGATAATACAGTGTGCGCTACCGACGCAGAATTTTTTTTAAGTCGTTCTGCCATATTAAACTCCCTTTTATGATTATCTAGGAATAACCTTTACGAACAAAAGTTACAAGCCTTATCAACCGGCTTAAACAATATCATTGCTGATTGTTGTCTAAATTAAGCGATTTTTCATTTACCTTTAGTATCAATTTCAAGGTATTAAGATTGTCAGTTCATTTGGCTTAGAGAAGTTCAAATTCTTTCGGACATACTCATCCAACATATCTTTTTCTATATGCCCGTTGCGTAAAAGAGAAATACGCTTTTCCATGAATATCCGCTCAGCTTCTATTTTATGAAGCTCCTTTTCTAATTCACTAATATGCTGATTAACTTCACTGCGTGAATACAATCCATACTCACCATGATAAATGTGATAACTGAAATAGCTTAAGACTCCCACCGTCATAAGAGGTAGTACAAAGCGTACTTTGATTGATCGACGTTTCTGCTTTGTCCACATAAAATAGCACAGTCTTTATAGCACAAATTTCTTAATATTTTGCCCAACTATGCATTATTTTGATTAATACCTCATTACCAAATATACACCAAAATAATTTGTTATTTCAATTTATCCCTCCTCAAGACAATCAAAGTAAGCTGAATGCCCCACTTTTTGTATTACAAATATTGGATGTCCCACTAACTTGTGATTTTACACCCATCTTTGTCTTTAAAATTTCCTGTTAAAATAACTATAAAATCAATCAATACCCAAGGTGTAATTATAAAAAAATCCCTATAAGCCCTACCCCAAAAAGTGGTATAATTATTATACTTAGTATAGTCATAAGAAGCATTACGATGCCAGTTCCAACTTTACCAACCATAAAACGATGAATTCCTAGTCCACCTAGAAAAAAACAAACGACCGCTAACGTCACTTTTGATTGCTGTGACTGACCTTCAGTCAAGATAGGGAAAATAGATTTAATGGTATCCCCTTCACACACAAAATCAACGACATCACCAATTTTCGGCGGCATTTTTCCTGACCAATCCCAATTCGCAAATTGATAGCGCTTACCATCAGCCCCTGAAATAAAATAATCTCCTTGATCATGACCAATAATCTTACCTTTCATCTTCACCACCTATAAAATTGTTATTCATAAAAAAGCTTTTCTTCTAATATGATAATATATTGGATAAACCTCACAGCATGAATACAATCTGTATTCACCGTGATATATGACAATTTAAAAAGCTTAAAATCCCCCAACAACTTAAAATTCCCGCAATTATAAGTGGTAAGCACGCTGTTCGATTTGCACTTTTGCTTTTTTCATATGAAATAGTACAATCTTTTTCAATAGTTTTATTTAAATATTCATAATTTTCTTTAATATTTCACATTTAAAGACATAGCCTAAAATAATTTACATTATTAAATTAATATATTGACAACATTAAAAGTAAAGAAAGTTTCTAGCTCTTTACATTTTATATTATTCTAAAATTTCTACCAATTTATAATTTTATCCCCATTTTCATCCCTAAAATATCCGGATAAAATAACTATAAAATCAATAAATGACCAAGGCGCAGTTACTAAAAGTATCCCTAACCCAAAAGTAAATGGTATACTTAGTAGGCTTATAAGAAGCATTACAATGCCCGTTCCGATTTTACCTGCCATAAAGCGATGAATTCCAAACCATCCAAAAAACCAACAAACAAGTGCTATCGCCAATCTTGATTTTTCTGACTGCGATTTACTCAAAAGAGGGAGAACAGATTTAACAACATTATCTTCATATACAAAATCAACGATATCCCCTACCTTTGGTGTTTTTTTCCTAACCAATCCCAACTCGTAAATTGATAGCGCTTACCGTCAGCTCCTGAAACGAAATAATCTCCTTGATCTTGACCAATAATTTTACCCTTCATCCTTGCCCACCTATAAAGCTACTCCTCATGTGTTATTCATAAAGAGATTATTTCTAATTCGATAATATGCAGATTAACCTCACGGTATAAATAAAACGCATAAAAAACATGATAAATGTATAATTGAAATAGTTAGGCCCCCAATAATCTAATATTTCCCGCTTCTATAAACAGCAACCCAAATTACGCTGTAATTGATTTGCGCTTTTGTTTTACCTATAAAAATAGCACAGTTTTTTCAATATTTTCGTTCAACTGTGCATAGCCTTTTAATATTTTACATTAAATACATGTAATACAATAACGCAGAGCTATTATGAACTTAATATATTGATAAAAATAAAAAGCGGGCTAGATTACCTCCTTTTTATTATAAGATTTTTAAAAATCTGTAATTTGATTCCCATCTTTATCCGTAAATCTTCCACCAAGAATGACTATAAAATCAACAACTGCCCAAATTCCGGTAATTATCAATCCAAAAAATGATAAAGATAGAATCAGCATTAAAGCACCTGTCCTAACTCTCCCAACCATAAAGCGATGAACACCAAAGATACCTGCAACCCAACAAAGAAGTGCGAACATTATCTTTGAGTTCTCTGTACTTGATCTCAACAACGGAAAAACAGAACTGACCACACCGCCTTCATAGACAAAATCAACAGTATCACCAATCCTTGGTGGTTTCTTTCCCAACCAATCCCAAGTCGCAAACTGATAACGCTTACCGTCATCACCAGAAACGAGATACATTCCTTGATCTTGAGTAATAATCACACCTCTCATCTTAATCCCTATAAATTTAAATACCTATAAAATTACTATGCATATGCCTTTGATAAGAAATCTCAATTTCATAATCTAAATGATCTTATACTTTCATATTTTTTGCTCACAACTATACACGATATAAATCACCAGCATAATGCGCTTGAGCTCCTAGCATTTCTTCAATACGAATAAGTTGATTGTATTTTGCTAATCTATCCGAACGTGCAAGAGAACCTGTTTTAATTTGTCCACAATTCGTTGCAACCGAAAGATCTGCAATGAAAGAATCCTCTGTCTCGCCTGAACGATGAGATATAATGGCACGATAACCTGCTTTATGTGCTACTTCTACAGCATCAAGTGTTTCACTCAATGTACCAATTTGATTAACTTTTATGAGAATAGAATTGCCTACCCCCATTTTGATACCATCACGCAAACGTGCTGAATTCGTTACAAACAAATCATCACCAACAAGCTGACATCTTTCTCCAATTGTATCCGTGAGTAGCTTCCAACCTTCCCAATCATCCTCTGCCATTCCATCTTCAATTGTAATAATAGGATAATTTTTCACAAGCTGCGCTAAATACTCTACCTGCTCTTGGGTGTCACGGCATTTTCCCTCACCTTTATAAAAATACGAGCCATTTTTATAAAATTCGGTTGAAGCACAGTCTAAACCAATGGCAATTTGTTCACCTGGTTTATAACCACATATCATGATAGATTCCATAATAAAATCAATTGCTTGATCAGCGCTTTTAAATTGAGGTGCAAAACCACCTTCATCACCAACATTGGTATTATAACCTGCACCCTTTAAACGCTTTTTCAACGCATGAAAAATTTCAGCACCATAACGAATTGCTTCTCGAACAGTAGGCGCTCCTATAGGAATAATCATAAACTCTTGAAAATCAATCAAGTTATCAGCATGAACGCCACCATTAATAATGTTCATCATAGGTGTTGGAAGAATATGCGCTTGTGTACCCCCAATATAACGATACAAAGGTAAATTTAATGAAGCCGCAGCTGCTTTTGCAACAGCTAATGAAACACCAAGAAGTGCATTGGCACCAAGACGGGCTTTGTTTGGCGTTCCATCCAAAGCAATCATGGCTTGATCAATAGCGATTTGATTTGTTGCATCCCGACCACCAAGTTCTTCAAGAATTTCGCCATTGACTGCAGCAACTGCTTTTTCAACACCTTTTCCTTGATAGCGCAAACCACCATCACGAAGTTCTATAGCCTCGTGTGCTCCTGTTGAAGCTCCCGAAGGAACCATAGCACGACCAAACGCACCATTTTCCAAATGAACATCAACTTCTACCGTTGGATTACCACGGCTATCAAGAACTTCACGTCCAATGATATCGACAATTATAGTCATATGTATTTCCTTATCCGATAAAAGTCGCGATTCATTTCTAACAACCTATTAATGAAATACTTTTTCTTCTCAATTCAGTTTCTTTGACAGATAATCGAATTCCATTAAAGTCTCAAGCAATCTTTGTAAATCATCAACTTTAATCATATTGGGTCCATCAGAAGGCGCATTATCTGGATCTTGATGCGTTTCTAAAAAAATACCTGCGACCCCAACAGAAACAGCCGCACGCGCTAAAATTTCAACAAATTGACGCTGTCCACCAGATGAAGAACCATGACCACCCGGTTCTTGAACAGAATGCGTTGCATCAAAAATAACAGGAGCACCCAATGAACGTAAAATAGGCAACGAACGCATATCAGAAACAAGTCGGTTATAACCAAATGACGTGCCTCGCTCACAAAGCATAACATTCGGATTACCACTGTAAACAACCTTTTTTAAAACATTCTCCATGTCCCACGGCGCTAAAAACTGACCTTTTTTAATGTTAATAACACATTCTGTTTTGGCAGCTGCTACCAAAAGATCTGTTTGACGACATAAAAAAGCCGGTATTTGTAAAATATCAACCGTAGAAGAAACAATTGTACATTGCTCTTCCGTATGCACATCAGTTAATATGGGACAATCAAACTCCTTTTTTAAATCAGAAAAAATAGCCATTGCTTTTTCAAGACCAATGCCGCGTGCCGCACTCAAAGAGGTTCTGTTGGCTTTATCGTAACTTGATTTATAAACAAACCTGATACCAAGCTGATCGGTAATTGTTTTAATACGACCAGCCATTTCAAAAGCATGATCTCGACTTTCCATCTGACACGGCCCTGCAATTAATGAAAGAGGCATTTCATTTGAAAAAATCATATTTCCAACTTTCACACGGGCATTTGGTTTAGTCATTTTATCCCTCAAAAGCAAAGTAACCAAATTTATGCATTAAACTAATCGACTTTGTTCTACAGCGGCTTCAATAAAAGAAGAAAAAAGCGGATGTGGATCAAAAGGACGAGATTTTAATTCTGGATGATATTGAACACCAATAAACCATGGATGATCTACATATTCTATCGTTTCTGGTAAAATACCATCAGGAGACATCCCAGAAAAAATCAAACCACACTGTTCTAACTTATCCTTATAATCAATATTGACCTCATAACGATGACGATGTCGCTCGACAATCTTGGTCATCCCATAAATTTGAGCAATATGACTCTCTTCCTTTAATTCAGCAGCAAAAGCACCAAGGCGCATTGAACCGCCGAGAGCACCATTTCTTGTACGTTTTTCAAGAACGTCTCCTTTAAGCCATTCTGTCATTAAACCTACAATTGGATTGTCTGTTTCGCAAAATTCACTTGATGAAGCATTCTCAATCTGTGCAATATTGCGTGCAGCTTCTATACAAGCTAATTGCATTCCAAAACAAATTCCTAAAAATGGAACTTTACGCTCTCGTGCAAATTGAATTGCTCGAATCTTCCCTTCAGACCCTCGTGCCCCAAAAGCACCTGGAACCAAAATTCCATGGGCTTTTTGTAAAGCTGAAACAGAATCTTCTTTTTCAAAAAGTTCCGAATCAATCCACTCAATATTAACCTTCACTTTATTCGCTAAACCACCATGCGCAATCGCTTCGATAAGGGATTTATAAGCATCCTTTAAGCCCGTATATTTTCCTACAACAGCAATCGTAACTTCTCCTTCAGGATGGTGAATGCGATGCGTAATATCTTCCCAACGATCCATCTTGGGGGAAGGAGCCGAATCGATTCCAAAAGCGCAAAGAACTTCAGAGTCCAAACCCTCCTTATGGTATGCCATAGGAACATCATAAATTGTTGGCATATCTAATGCCTGAATGACTGCATTGGAGCGAACATTGCAAAAAAGTGATAATTTGCATCGTTCTGTTTCTGGAATAGATCGATCTGCACGTACAAGCAAAATATCAGGAGAAATACCAACTGCTTGCAATTCTTTGACAGAATGTTGTGTTGGTTTCGTTTTTAATTCACCTGCCGAAGGAATATAAGGCATTAAGGTGAGATGGACATAAACGACATTTTGTCTCGGTAGCTCATTGCGAAGCTGACGAATCGCTTCTAAAAAAGGCATTGCTTCAATATCACCAACCGTTCCACCTATCTCACACAAAACAAAATCAAATTCTTCATTTCCCATCGTAATGAATCTCTTAATTTCATCTGTAACATGAGGAATAACTTGGACTGTTGCCCCCAAATAATCACCACGCCGCTCTCGTTCAATGATATTGCGATAAATACGCCCTGTTGTAATATTATCTTGGCTATTTGCAGAACGCCCAGTAAAACGCTCATAATGACCAAGATCAAGATCCGTTTCTGCACCATCATCGGTCACAAATACTTCACCATGTTGATAAGGTGACATCGTACCTGGATCAACATTTAAATAAGGATCAAGTTTGCGAAGACGTACGCGATAGCCACGAGCCTGTAATAACGCTGCTAACGCCGCTGCTGCGATGCCTTTTCCAAGGGAAGAAACCACACCACCAGTAATAAAAACATAACGTGCCATGGGCTTATGGTGATAAGCAATTTATAATGATTTTTCCAGCAAAAAATGCAAAAAGAAACAATTTTTCTTCTAAAATAAAAAAGGTGAAAAAATCACCTTTTTAAAAAGTCTATATTTTCTTAAAAAACTATTTTGTACTGTTATCCGGAACTGTATTTTCAAGAACCGGTGGAACTGGGCTTTCTGCTTCAGGATTTGTGGACTGTTTCTGTTCCTGCGGAGAATTCGAAGAACCTCCTAGCTGCTCAAGAATAGAAGGGGAAGACTCACCATCTGATGATGGGACTGATCCTGAGCCTTTATCGGTAGAATTCTGCTCGGAATTAACCGGTATACGCTTTAAAATATCAGAACTAGAATTTGATATATTACTCACCACGGTAAGTCCAATAGACACAACAAAAAAACAACAGGCTAAAATAGCAGTCAAACGTGTTAAAGGGTTTCGAGATCCACGAGTTTTCATCAACCCTGAGCTATTACTCACACCGAGCCCACCACCTTCTGAAGGTTGAATTAATATAATACCAACCAAAGTAATCACAATCAAAAAATGAATAACAATAAGTACTGTTTGCATAAACCCTGCTCTTCAAATAACTCTTTCGTGGTTATTTACACATAAATAACACACAATCCAAGGGGTAACTCAAATTTCTCCGCTATAATTTACGATAAACATCGCAAATAGTTAAAAAATCAGTCGCTTTTAAACTTGCTCCACCTATCAAAGCACCATTAACATGAGCAATGCTTAAAAGCTCAAATGCATTGGAGGGTTTTACTGATCCACCATAAAGAAGGCGCATATTATTCCCTTCATCCCCAAAACGAGAGCACATCTCATCACGAATGAAATGATGCACTTTTGCAATATCTTCTACAGTTGCTGTATTGCCGGTGCCTATCGCCCAAACAGGTTCATAAGCGATAATGATATTCTCTGCTGTTGCATCATCTGGTAAAGATCCCTCAAGCTGCTGTGCGAGAACATCCAGCACTTTATTATTATTGCGTTCTTCCAATGTTTCACCAATACATACAAGAGCCACAAGCCCTGCTCGCCACGCTGCTTGCACTTTGGCGCAGACAATAGCATCATTTTCCTGATACACTGTACGACGTTCTGAATGCCCGATAATAACATGACTTGCTCCCGCTTCTTTAAGCATAAAAGCTGAAATATCTCCAGTATAAGGGCCATAGTCATCAAAGTGACAATTTTGTCCTCCTAAAAGGAGATTTTCACCATCCAGCGTATCAGAAGCACGCGATAAAAGCGTTGCTGGAACACAAATTAAAGCTTCAAACAAATGACCTAGATCAGAGCTAACGCCTGTAGCAATAGCACGCAACTCTCCAAGCGATTCACTCGTTCCATTCATTTTCCAATTTCCAGCAAGAAAAGGCCGAATATTTGGAGACATATTTTCACCTCAAGAGCTATTATAATATATTATTTATCTGTAAGTACCAAATTATAAAGTGAAAGCAAGTCTTTAAAGCTTGCATCTTTCGTGTCTTTGTTGCAAATTCCGTTACTGCTTTGATAATAACTCATGTTAAAAGTGGAATTAAACAATGCTTGACATCGTAAGAAATGCTGCAAATTCTTGGATTGCCAGAATTTTCCTTGCTATTTTACTCTTATGCTTCATTCTTTTATGGGGGATACCACAGTTACACACCAAAAATGAAAGAGGCCTTATTACTTCTGGAAAATCCACAGTAACTGTCGATGATTATCGTCTCGCTCTTGCCGATCAAAGCGCACGTTTAGCACATGCCGCTCATCTTGGACGAATGTTTACGCCAAATGAAATGCAGCAATACCAAATTCCCGCTTTTGTGTTTAATCAATTACAACAAAATACACTGCTTGATGAACAAGCCCGTAAAATGAAAATAAGTCTTTCAAAAGATACAATAGCGCGTATGATTGGAACTGATAATATGTTCCAAATAAATGGCACTTTTGATAAAAATTTATTTTATAACTATCTTCAGCATTTACGTATCAGTGAAAGTGCTTTTCTTAATTATTACACCAGAAAAGAAAAGCGTAACCAAATTATTTCAGCTTTATTCTCTGATATGAAAGCACCAGATCTCTTCTATAAAGCACTTGCTCTTTATCAAGGAGAAATGCGTATCGCAGATTATCTCATGATTGATCTAAAAGAAAAGGAAATAACAGCTGATCCTGATGACGAAACACTGCAAAAATGGTTTGAAACACATCAAAATGAATTTCGTACTCCAGAATACCGCACTGTCTCTTTATTATCTATGGAACTTAATGATTTCGTAAAACCTAAAGATATCCCAACAGATGAGGCAAAAGCTTATTATACCCAAAATGCTTCACGTTTTGTAACCCCTGAAAAGCGTACATTCGAAGAACTGCGATTCCCCTCACGCGAAGAAGCCGATAATGCAGCAAAAAAAATAGCCGATGGATTGAGTTTTGATGAACTGGTAAAAGCTGAAAAAAAGACTCTTAATGACATACAAAAAGGGCCTCTCGCAGAAAATGAACTTCCTAGCCATCTAGCATCCGAAATTTTTGAACTCCAACAAGGGCAAGTCAGTGCTGTAATCAATGACTTACAGGGACCTGTTATCATTCGCATCACACATATTGAACCCTCAAGCTCTCTTCCTTTTGAAAGTGTAGAAGAAAATATTCGCCAAATACTTGCCAAAAATCGTGCTACGGATGATATTCGTAATAATTATGTAGCCATTGAAAATGCTCGTTTTGAGGGTGCTTCTCTCAAAGAGTTAGCTGACCAATACAAGTTATCTTTGCGCACAATTACCATTGATAAAACGGGGAAAACGCTTGAAGGTGCAATACTCACGGATTTACCTCAAAAAGATATTTTACTGAATGCCATCTATCAATCAAACGAAGGTGTCGATCTTGATCCTCTCTCTTTTCAAAATGGTGGGTATCTCTGGTATAAGGTCGATAAAATTATTCCTGCCCGCGATAAGACACTTGAAGAAGCTAAGCTAGATGTTCTTTCTCAATGGAAAAATGAGGAAATCCAACGTCTTCTTGATGAAAAAGCCAAAAATGCTCTCAAACAGCTCACGGAAGGAAAAAGTCTTGTTGCTCTTGCTCATACCCTTGTTGTTACAAAACAAACAACACCAGCCCTCCGGCGTCAAGATTCATCTGAAGTCCTTGGTGTTGAAGGTGTTAAAGCCTTGTTTTCTGGTCCCAAAGGTCATTATGGTGTCATAAAAGGACCGGTTGCAACAAACCGTATCATTTATCAAATAAAGACTGTAACAATGCCTAAAGATATCACGTCTCATACTCTTTCAACTGAGGTCCGCGCCAATATAGATATGATGATAAGAGAAGATCTTAAGCTAGAAATGCTCCAAGTTGCCAATAAAGAACATCCTTTGGAAATTAATAGCACAAATTATAATCAGATCTTTAACGCTCTCCAGTAAAAAGAGTGTGCATAATTTAAAGGGCTTATTTGATAAAGTGTCTATCGCTCTTCGTTTATAGTTTAAGAGGTAAGACAGGTTTCTTGTCTGCATATCTTAGTATCAGCGTTTTTATAATGATTCATTTTCTCGCAAAACAGTGCATGTATGGATTTGCGAGAAAATAGTCAATGGAATGTAGAATCGTTTTTGCAATGCATTAAAAAACATTATCCATCCAAAGGTTGTCGCCCATTAAGCTATAAATGTCATCCCTATCGTCATTCATTCATAGCTCATATTGCTACTCTTAATATTCATTCATAGGGAGCGTATTGCTTCTTCCTTAAATGATTTCATTTACACACCCAACTTATAATAGATAAAAAAACTATTTTTAAAATTCATTATAAAAATGGAGAAATCTTGTTCTATTCAAGACTCTCATTCAATATGAGAAAAAACGAATTATCATTATAAATCAATATATTCATAAATCATAACAGTCATCAATTATGATGTTATAATTTCTTAAAAATAAGAGTTTTTTTATAGACTTATAGACTGCTAAGATAACTTCTCTCATAAAATAGAAATTTTATTTCATTTGCAAATGAGATACAATCAATACATTCAGAGTACTTAAAAGTTCTTCTTCAAACAAACCAATGTATTAAAACTTATCTCATGTTTTTCTTTCTCTGCATCTCACCCATCCAATACACTGAATAAAACATATTACTTATGAAGACATACAGCGTATTTTCAAGATCATAAAATTTCTTACTCTTTTGCGTTCATAACAACCAAAACATCAACATTTTTTATAACAAAAAAATGGTTTGGAATCACAATAGCTCCTTTTATCTTCATATGAGAAAGTCAGTCTACATGTTACGCATTCTAACGTAGTAATATTCTTTTACAATATCTTTGGAAAATTGCCGCTTATTGCTGCCCTTGTTATCAACCAATAGCGATACATCAATGGCAAAGTTGCACTCTCTTGAAAAATTGCTGCCCCCAACTGTATAGCTTTTTGAAGAGAAGCCGGTACAATGACCAATGGAAGAAAAGCTGGCTTAAGAATTCTAGGTAAAGTACAAGAATATTCGTAAAATTTGGTATAATGATCGCGCGATAATGCTACCATAGCTTCAACAATACGACCCTTTTGTTGATCACTGAGACGATGGGATTCCAAATCTTCCCTATTCACTCCTACAGCCTTTAATATATCAGTAGGTAAATAATATTGATATCGTGATTGCATGAATGATAAAAGACGCAATACACCGCTTAATCCTTGAGAAATCCCTCCATGCTCATAGATATCTGTAAACTCTTGTGCAGTATCAAGATCTAATATCTGACAAGAAAGCTGTAAAATTATGCCTGCTGTCTCACCACAATAATGCTCTAGATCATGAAGTGTTTCTATTGGATTGTGATAAAGATCTAAAATTTGTGCATCACAATAACGTAAAAAAGCTGTCTTAGGTAAATTAAAAAGAGTGATTGCTTTTAATAAATCATTCAAAATCGGATTGTTTCCACTCGTTTGCATTTCACCATGAGCAATAGCATCATACCACCAACGTAACCGTATTTCTCCTATGAATGGATCATGTACACTTTCGCGAATACGAGAAACTTCAGCATTAAATACATAAAGAGCAGCCAATGCTTGGCGCTTTTTTTTAGGCGCAAATAAAACCGATATATAGCGATCACGATCTATGGTACGTAAAATATCAAGACAATAAGGAAGAGAGCCTATCATTCTATGAACCTATTAACGTCCCTTTTTTAGCAATTAAATTAATATCCTCTTTTTATTCATATTAAAAAATGAAGGATAAGCAAATACAGTTCAGAAAATAAGATTTTTAAATGTGTCTCTTAACTGTATTGTGAATTAAAGTTTCTTTTCTAGTCACTTTTCGTTTTAGAAAGAAAAAATTAAATAAATAATTTTTCTGATAAAACTTATCTTATAGGACTTCAAGTTTTCATTTGCAGTAAAAAAGCTAAAAAACAATCGTAACATGCATAGTAAAACTTGAACAACAAACAACGAAAAACACTTTTTCAGTGGATAGATGACAATGTTATTTTATTAAAAATGCACTGATCACAAAAACTTCATCAAATCATTGATCTCCTCCCCATCCTAAAAGACAAAGGTTTTTACCAACACCAATTTGTAAAAAATCCAATTGCTCTCGGTGAGTTTCTGTTACTATCAATAAATTGATTTATAATCATAATTTGTTGTTTTGTATGTTAAATTAGAATCCCAAATATCGTAGATATGCTTTCATTTTAAACCAATTCCATGTTACATCAATAAAAACTATTCCCTTGCACGTCCCAAGCGTAACTGGCTTGTAGGTAACAACTGTATGAGAAAGAACTAAAAATGTCTCTTATGAACTGTCTCAAGTGCCAAGAGTTGATCACTCATGTGATTCATTAGGAACGACGAGCAAGCTTTGTTCTGAATACTTGCTGCTGTATTTAAAAAACTTAATGTGTTATGTTATGTATATTCTACACCCTTATATCACCGCCTTAAACGACAGTATTTTACAGAGCAGAAAATAATTACACAAGTCTTTCATGCTAGACCAGAGCCTTTGTTTTATGAAACAATACTCTATTCTACCGCAAATAATAACGCCGCAACAGCGCGATCTTCAGCCAATAAAACATTAAATGTACGCACCGCCGCTCCCGTACTCATTGTATCTGATGAAATACGTTTTTCCCATAAAAGCACCCGTAACTCTTCAGGTAATCGTAATAATTCAATTCCAGTACCTATTAATAAAACCTCGATTTCAGAAGCTTCTTCTAAAATACGAGATATATCCCCTTGAGTAGGAATAGGCCCTGCCATGTCAATGCCATAAATACCTGATGGGACACAAATAATAGAACCTCTATGAGACATATCAGCAAAACGAAACCCACCATTTCCATAAGCATCAATAGGTGCGCGACTTGGAAAATGTGCTTCACGAATTTGAATTGCATCGAACATGAATATGCACCTTTTATTTTTGAATAATCCAATTGTCTTTGCTACTTCTCACCATAAAAATTAAAGTAAGGCTGATATAAACATTGATATGTTAAACATAGATAGCCTAGTATTGAAGTGAAAGTTTTTATATAATGCCCTAATCTTCTCATACAACAAATATATGAAAATTTGGTCATAAACCGCAGTAAAATGCTATACCTACTTAAATAAATCTATTTTTTGAAAAGTTTCTTCAGCTTATTTACTTACAAATTTTTTTTTATAAAAACAATGATCTTCTTTAAAAAACAGAAAAAAATTGCGTAATATTCTATAAATAAAGCAACTATTTTAATAATCTAAAGAAAACAAAAACTCCATTTTCTGTAGCCACTATAAAAGCCCCTTTTCCAATGAAATTGTCTTGATCTTGCCAAGCTTTTTATAAAAATGCTTAAAAAATGTAATAAACTGCCATTACACCTTAAGATGCATTTTCCTTTGATACAGCTTTTTTCTCTTCAGAGATACTCATATCTTCTTTCGTTGTCGTTTTAGATTTAGACTTTTGTGGTGTTTTTGCTTTAGCATTAAGTTTTGACTTTTTTTCTGCAATCGGCTCACCTTTAACGCGCACATCAGCTAATGTTGAGCGAATAACACGAATATTTATACTCTCACCAATTTCAACCTCTAATTCACCACTCTCGTCGTGAACCTTCTTAACCTTGCCGATAATACCACCACCCGTTATAACTGTATCACCACGACGTACTGCATTAAGCATTTCTTGGCGTTTTTTCATTTGGGCACGCTGTGGACGAATCATAAAAAAATACATAATTGCAAAAATTAAAATGAATGGGACAGCGTTAGCAAATGAAATTCCACCGGAAACATCGCCTGCAACTTGAGCATAAGCGTTCGTAATAAACATTTTTATCTCCTATAGTTAAACCTCAGGTATTTCCCACTCTATTAAAATGAAATTCCGATACAGAAAAAATTCCTAAAGAATTTATCATAAAAAGCAATAACTACATAATCTAATCACAGCTTTACAAAAATACAATAAATCCTTAAGAGGCAGAATACCAAAATACAATGAGAAAAATCTTAAAAAATAGATTCACTTTCCCCTATTGTATATCCTACAATATAAATCTTTTCACTAACTCAATAAATTATACAAGATAATTTTTCTAATGAACAAACTTTAATTTATATAGATAATTTATCGTTTTTGATATCGAACGACAGATCTAAATACAATAAAATACTCTCATTTCAAATCTTCTGAATTAATCAAAACGATTTTCTTGACGTCACACATATGAGTCACACATATGAAATGAGCCTGTCGATAAAAACTTTTTAAGAAAGGCGTGAAATATCTTTTTTCATGCTTCTCTCAAATGCAAGAGCAATTGGAATACTCAAAGCTGACAAACAGTATGATACTATTGTCTTACACTTTCATAAATACAAAGATGGTAATATCTAACGACCCCAACGAACTACTCTCCTGAAACCAATGATTTTTTGCTGCTATGTTATTGATTTAAGAAAATCAATTGTTTTTCATGAATTTTCTATAAACTGTAAGACTATTCAAATGTCAAAGTTATCAATAAATTAGTTTTCTAAATATTTAAGGGGATCAACAGGTAATGAATTCTTACGCATCTCAAAATAGACACGTGGCGTTTTAACATTTCCTGAAACACCCGATTTAGCAATCTCATCACCACGCCTTATCCTTTGTCCTTTGTTAACAACAAGCTTACTGTTACATCCATAAATAGTGATAATATTATTTTCATGTCGAATCATCACAACATTACCAAGCTCTTTTAATCCATCTCCCGCGTAAATAACCACACCATTTTCTGCCGCCTTTACCGAAGACCCTTCAGGCACTGCAATATCTATTCCTCGATTCATTACTGTTCCCTTTTTTTGACCGAACTGGCTTAATAAACGCCCTCGTACTGGCCAACGCATCTTAGAAATTCCTGTGGCTTGCGGAGTCGTCATATTATCTGTATTCGTAACAGTACTTGACAAACCAGTCTCATGTTTCAATTGCGTCATCTGTTTAGAAAAATTTTTCTCAGAACTTGATTTGTTCATCTTTGCAGAGGGTGGCGTTGTTACAGGAGCTTTATATATAGGAGAGGACTTCTTGTTTTTTATAGAGGACATCACTTGAGATTGGGATGTAGATTCTGTAGTTGACACTGCCCAATCGTTATTATTGTGTGCATTTGAAGCTGCTAATGTACGCCTGCTTGGAACAACCAGTACCTGACCGATATAAATGGAATTGCTGTTTATACCGTTTGCTAATTTTAATGCCTCAACACTAACCCCTACTTGTCGTGCAATACTGAGCAGTGTATCTCCACTCTGGACAATATAAGAATTCCGCCGAAAAATAGGAGATTTATCCATTTGTGAACGAGAAAGTGTTCCAAGATTACGTGGAGGGGAGCCCATAACGCGACCATCAGAAGAAGTTATCCTATCTTGATGTGGAAAATTATAGGGGGAATTATCATCTCCCCACGAATCATCGCTTGATTCCACAGGTGGCAATTCAGTGCTTTGTATCATACCACTACCGTATGATAGCATTCGCGGGTCTGTATACATAGTGCTTGATATATTTGATTGAGATGATACCGTACGATGAGAGAACGTATTGGAAAAACGCTGTGTACCAGAACTACAACCAGCAACAATAGTTACCACCGCTAACAAAGTTATTCTCTGAAAATTATGCTGGAAAATATTATCCAAAGCTTTTAGACACATCGTTTTGCTCACTCATCAATAATCAACTTACTCCATTAAAGCTTTTTTAAATTACCGAAGAGTTAAAATGAGATGTTTTATTCATAAATATCTTTATATAAGATCAAAATGAATTTAACGTAGGCAATTTGCAGAAATTTCTTAGCTTTTAAAAATTAAAGTATCTCTGCAATGCCTTTAATAAAAGGTTGGTAACGCACTTGGAACAGTTCTAAACACTCAAATCGACTACCGATTTTTGTATAGCGCGTCACCGTTTGTACCCCTTCGTCAGGTCCTATCGCCTGAATGAGAATTCCATTTTCAGCTAAAAGTTCTAAAAATTCCTTGGGTTCATCAAAACGTGATGGCCAAATAAGAATGCGATCAAATGATCCTAAGCCTGTCACACTATGACTTCCATCAATTTGCCGTATAACAATATTTTCAATTCCTAAAGTTTGAAATTTTTGTCGTGCTAAATCAACAAGCGTTTTATAACGATCAATCGTTGTCACACGGTCACTCAGACATGCTATAAGAGCAGTACAAAAACCAGATCCTGTACCAATTTCTAAGACACGATGCCTTTTTTTCAACGATAATGCCGAAAGAATTAAGAGTTGTTCTTCCAAACGTTCCATATATTCACCACACTCAAGGGGAATAACTTTATTATCATAAGCACTATTGAACCAAGGAGCAGCAACAAACTGTTGACGCGGAATTTTCTCTAATGCAGAAAAAAATCGCACGTCATCAATGCCTTTGCTACGCATTTTCAGTACAAGAGCGGCTAACTCCTCACGAAATTGTAAAATACCCTTTTGCCCCATAGTATCATTCAATCTCCAATGAAGGTGCACTTTTATCATACTGACAAACTGCTTCTTTTAAAATGGCAAAAACTTGCGCCTGTGTATCATCACCTCTTGGCAATAAACGCATATTGTCTCTCCTTTCGTAAAATTAAGCAGTAATACAGCGCATGCCTCCCATATAAGGTTGTAAAACATCTGGAATAATAATTGATCCATCAGCCTGTTGATAATTTTCAAGTACGGCAATAAGACAACGTCCAACAGCCGTACCAGAACCATTAAGGCTATGAACAAAATGCAATTTTTTATCGCCGTCTTTACGATAGCGCGCATTCATACGACGACCTTGAAAATCTCCACAAACTGAACAGCTAGAAATTTCACGATAACATTCTTGACCAGGAAGCCAAACCTCGATGTCATAGGTTTTACGCGCTGCAAACCCCATATCACCCGTAGAAAGAACCACTGTGCGAAAAGGCAAATCAAGCCGTTTTAATATATCTTCTGCACATTCAGTCATACGTTCCAATTCAATTAAAGACTGCTCTTCACTGGTAATCGAGACCATTTCAACTTTCCAAAATTGATGCTGACGCAACATACCGCGCGTATCACGACCGGCTGCTCCAGCCTCTGAACGAAAACAAGGAGATAAAGAAGAAAATCGCAGTGGTAAATCTGATATTTCAAGAATTTCATCGTTAACCAAATTAGTTAATGGTACTTCTGCAGTAGAAATAAGCCATCGACCATCTGTTGTCTGAAAAAGATCCTCTGCAAACTTCGGCAATTGTGCTGCTCCGTAAACAATCTCATCACGAACAAGAAGAGGTACTGAGACTTCTGTATAACCATGCTCATTCACATGCACATCAAGCATAAATTGTCCTAATGCTCGTTCTAGCCGTGCTAACGCCCCTGAAAGCACTGTAAAACGTGTTCCAGACAAACGACTAGCTCGCTCAAAGTTCATTTGTTTGAGATCTTGACCAAGATCAAAATGTTCCTTTGGTGTAAAATTAAATGTTGGAGGTGTACCAAAATGTCGAATGACGACATTATCACTTTCATCTTTACCTTCTGGAACATCATCTAATGGAATATTTGGAAGTGCTGAAAGAAGTTTCTCAAGACTCTCCGTCAGTTGCTTTTCTTCCACTGTTGCAGAGGAAAGAAAAGCTTTAATCTCTTCAACTTCAGCTCTAAGACGTTCAGCCATTTGCTGATCAGATACAGCCAAAGCCTGTCCTATTTCCTTTGAAACAGCATTGCGACGTTCCTGCGCCAATTGCACCTTAGCAATATGCGACCGACGTGCAAGATCAAGTTGTATTAACCTTTTAGCTTGTGGCTCAAGACCTCTACTTACGAGTGCTTTATCTAATTTCTCAGGATTGTCACGAATCCACTTAATATCAAGCATAAAAATTCCTCATTTATATTGTTTTTATTCATTCCTTATCGCATAAGATTATACACTTTTCTTAAGCGGATTTTCTTCTCTTTTCTATACTGTAAGCAATTAAAATTGAAATCTCGTAAAGTGCTATCGTTGGTAAAGCCACTGCAAACATCGTAAAAAAATCCGACGGCGTTATGATTGCCGCAATGATAAAAGAGAGCAAAATAGCCCATTTTCGTTTAGACGCCAAATCATGAGATGTTAAAAATCCAATTTTTGTTAAAAGACTGATGACAAGAGGTAATTGAAAAATCAAACCAAAAATTAGGATAAATGATGTCATAAAGCCCAAATAATCAGAAATACGCACTATAAACTCTATTTTTAAATGAACATCTGGAAGAAATTGTTGAGAAAGGCTAAACCATAGTATTATTGGCGCGAATAGACCATAAACAAACGCTCCCCCAATACAAAATAAAATAGGCCCCCCAATGAGAAATGGTAAAAAAGCCATCCGCTCATTTTTATAAAGCCCTGGTGCAATAAAACTATAAAACTGAAAAGCCGTATAGGGAAAAGATAAAATAATTCCCCCAAAAGCAGAAAGCTTCATCTTCGTTAAAAAAGTTTCCCATACTTGCGTTGATTGCAAACGAATTCCCTCAGGATTACCCCCTGCTATTTTCATTGCCCACTGATATGGCCATAGTAAAAAATTTAAGATATAATCTTTAACAAGAAAACACATCATAAAAGCGATCATAAATGCAACCAAGGCAGCAATAATTCGCTGACGAAGTTCAATTAAATGTTCTAAAAGTGGTGCCATATGGGCATCAACTTCATCTTTCTTAACATTCATGACATATCTTCTTTATCTTTAGAAGCGATAGATACTGTCGTATCTTTATTGGTTACGTTTTGATCGCATTCCAAAATTTCTTTATCTTTTTTTGATTTATAGTGTGTTTCCTTAACATCCCAATTATCGTGGATATCCTCTAATATATTTTGAGTGGGATCAAAAGTTTCTGCCAACTTCTTACTTGAATCGCTAATATCCGAACATACTTTTTGCAAATCATCGCGCTCGATTTGTTTTATTAAATTATCAAACTGATGACGAAGTTCATTTGCTGTTGAATACACATACGCTCTTATCTTTGCTACTGTCTTTAATATTTTAGGTAAGTCTTTTGGTCCAACGACAATGATGAGAACAAGTAAGATTACGATAAACTCTGGTCCGTCAATCCCAAACATCTCTTAATTCGACTTTCTCATCAAAAAATATTGCACAATGATGATTGCGTTTTTGTTACTGTTTTTTAGCAATAGATGTTTTGCGTTTTTTAGAAGCAGAAGAAACCTTTCTGCGCACTGTTGCATGTTTTACCGATAACGGCTGAGATTGTTGAGATTCTACATCAATCATTTGGGAAGTAGGAGCCATTTCAACTTTATCCTCAATGCTATCATCTTCTTCCTTCATATTTTTTTTGAAGGCTTTAATTCCTTTAGCAACATCGCCCATTAATTCAGAAATTTTACCGCGACCGAAAAGCACAAAGATAATCAATAAAATTATAATTAAATGCGTTGGTGAAAAAATATTACCCATTATTCTCTCTAACTTTATGCTTTTAAATTTGATTTCATTTATTCATGCTTCCTCTGAAGAATGTATCAAATATAATATCTTACTTATATATTTTCTTCTTAACTTAAAAGCAATTACACGCTTTTATTGCAAAAAGAGCTTTTTATCCTCTTATCGCTTTTTAGCGTACTATAACACAAACCATTCAACAATGATAAACCGCTTCATACAAAATTCAAAACACTTAAAAACTTTTCTAAAATAACTTCATCTGATCTCTTAGGTTACTCATCTTCCTGTAAAGACTATAGCCAACGTCTTTCCTTTTAAACAATGTTGTACGTATCATTACAAACATTTCCGCCAAATTATCCGTTACTGATAAAAATCATAATGCTGTAAAACATTTTACGTATTCAATTAAAAAATCAGAAAGAAAAATCTCTAAAAAACTTTCTTAACACATCATCAGTCTCTTCAAAAATGATCATCTTACGCACAACATTTATTCTTTGCGTTGGGGGGGGAATTTTATCATCCATTATTCCATACACAATACGAATATGAGCCATCATCGTATTCAATTAAATATCTGTTGTGTAAATAAAAACTATTAGCGGAAAGAGTAAAAATGTACTTTATGAACCAACGCAAGTGCCAAAAGGTATGGCAATACTGCTAAAAAATAAAAAAGGTACCAGCTTGTGCCTTTATTCAGTAAAATACCTCCATATAACCAGCTCTCTAAGCCACGGCATGCTCTAACTATTACAAGTCTCTGGATTCTGGGCATGCGTTCTCATAATATCATGTGTTTAACCTATCTCAGTATTGAAACCAGAATGGGCATTAATAGAAAATTACATTCAATCAAAAGCATGGCATCGAAGCATAATCCATGTAAAAAGAATTTCTTATCCTAGCCTTTTTTATAAGATTACCTTATAAAGCCGCTCGATAATACAGTGTTAGAGATAGATAAACCTATTTGCTTTAGTTTAAAATTCCTCATTTTATTGAGATAGCTTGCAGAGCACATATCAATTCTCAAAAGTTTTATTTTAGCATCATACACAATAACCTAGCCATTTAGCGTGTATAATGTAAAGCTTTGGCTCTGCTTAAAGCAATGAGATTCATTCATACTTTTATAAAAACCTATCACTATAACACCAGCACTTTATTGCTCTATCCATAATTTTACGCTTGCTAAAAAACTTATAAATGTAACAATGTTTTTATCAAGTATTTGAAATTCTTTAATCTTTAAACAAGAAAATTTATGAATGAATTTGAAAGGTACTCTTCAATTTTTCAACAAACTTCACTAATATTCTCGTTAATTGAGGTTTTTTATAGTATTCCTGGAAGAGACCGCGATCATAAAAAAATTCTCTTACAACATAAATATCTCTATTGAGATGTTTGATCTCTTCTTGTCTATCTCTCATATAAAAAATTTAAAATTTTAACGATTAAGCTCATAATATAAAAATAGCCCTGTGAATAAATGCTCCCATGACATTAATATTTTTTCTGTAGTGTATAATTTGGAAGTGAGGGCATTGTTTGATTTCTACAAGAGTATTTTTATGGATATCAATTCTATTATTCTATGCTAATAATCCGGTACAGTTACACATATGATAGAGTTTACTCCATGAATTATCGGCATATTTATCATGCTGGCAATTTTGCTGATGTTTTTAAACACATTATTGTCACTCGCATTGTAGAATATCTCAAACGCAAAGAAAAAGCTTTTCGCGTTATAGATACACATGCTGGAATCGGTATTTATGACCTTTCTTCTTTAGAAGCACATAAAACAGGAGAGTGGCGCGAAGGTGTCCAACGACTTTTTTCAACTCCTATCCCAGAAGATTTAAGAACACTCCTTTGTCCATGGTGTGACATCATTGATGCCCTCAATAAAGGGGAAAAAGAAATTATATTTTATCCTGGATCTCCTGTTCTTATTCGTCAATTATTACGGAAACAAGATCGCCTCACCGCAATAGAATTGCACAATGAAGATTATCATATTTTAGCAAAAAACTTTGCAGGAGATTATCAGACAAAAGTTCTGCATTTAGATGGTTGGCTTTCCTTAAATGCTCATGTACCACCAAAAGAAAAACGTGGGTTTATCCTTGTTGACCCTCCCTTTGAAAAAGCTGGAGAGTTTTCCCGCCTTATTGAGGGATTAACGAAAGCCTATCGTCGCTTTTCTGGAGGAATCTACGCTTTATGGTATCCTGTTAAATATGACAAAGAAATTGAAAGTTTTCTTCACGCGCTTTATCAAACAGGAATTCCTAAAATTCTCCAGCTTGAAATGCGTATCCGAAAAAAATCAACATCACCTACAATGAATGGAAGCGGTATGATTATTATTAACCCTCCCTACCTTTTGGAAGAAGAAATGAAAAAACTCAGCCCCTTTCTTATCAACCGTCTTGGACAAGATGAAAATGCCAAAATAACGTATAAGTGGCTTCAAAAAGAACATCTATTATTTTAGATCTTTTTCTGATATCTTTCCTAAATCAAATATCATGTTGTAAAATACAAATGCATTAAATGATAAAGTTCTTTAATTCTTTGGATAATATCAACATATTATAATGATAAGCTAATAACGATCAGCGTGAATTATTTTTTTAGAAAGCCTATCCTCTTAATCATCATGGATTTCTTATTTCAATCATTTTAATGGATAAATTGGCCAAATTCATAAAGCTGTCTTAGAATAACAACTCTCATATTTTTTTATGAAAGATCGGCTCTCTAAAATCATACTCTTATGCTATAAGATATATTTATAAAAAAAATTATAAAGACATAAATAATCATTATTTAATAAAAAAGAATATTTCATATATTAAACAAACAACATATTCGTAATAAACGGAATGGTCCTGAAAAATAATACAAATTGTCCGCAAAATGAACGGGAAAAACTTTCTTTTCTCTCTAATGTTACATGGCATAATGCCAATCAAAGCAATGAGAAAAATCAGTTCCAAGGTATCAAGTTCATACAAAAGTTTGTTAGACACCTTCCGCATAAGCCAGGGGTTTACCGGATGATTGGTGAAAATGGTGATATTCTCTATGTTGGCAAAGCCCGTAATCTCAAAAAACGTGTTTCAAACTATACACGTGAACAAGGACACAATAATCGTATTACCCGCATGATTCGTGCAACATATCATATGGAATTTATCGTCACCCATACAGAAACAGAAGCACTCCTTTTAGAAGCCAATCTCATCAAAAGATTGCATCCACATTTTAATGTACTCCTGCGTGATGATAAAAGTTTTCCTTATATTATGATTACAGATGATCATCGAGTGCCTGCACTTTACAAACATCGTGGTGCTCGAATACGAAAAGCTCACTATTTTGGTCCTTTTGCTTCTGCTGGTGCAGTGACACAAACAGTTCATGTTTTACAACGCGCCTTTTTATTACGAACTTGTACTGATTCAGTTTTTGAAAACCGTACACGCCCCTGTTTGCTTTATCAAATTAAGCGATGTTCTGCACCTTGCACTCATGAAATTAGCGACAGTGATTATAAAGAACTGGTGAAAGGAGCAAAAGCGTTCCTTTCGGGAAAAGATCAATCTATTAAAAGCGATATGGTTCAAGCTATGCATAAAGCTGCAGAAAATCTTGATTTTGAACAAGCAGCTTCCTATCGTGACCGCCTATCAGCCCTTTCTCACATACAAAGCTATCAAGGTATAAATCCTCAAACGATAAAAGAAGCGGATGTTTTTGCGATTGCGCAAAAAGAAGGAATGACCTGTATTCAAGTGTTCTTTTTTCGCATGGGGCAAAATTGGGGAAACCGTGCTTATTTTCCTAAAGCAGATCCCTCTTTTTCCCGTACTGAAATTTTAGCAAGTTTTCTTGCCCAATTTTATGATGATAAACCACTTCCCAAAAGCATCCTTTTATCTGAAGAAATTGAAGAAAAGGCACTTCTTACAGAAGCATTTAGTCTCAAAGCAAACCACAAAGTATCCCTCTCTTTACCCAAACAAGGTGAACGGAAAACTCTTGTTAATCGTGCCTATCTCAATGCTCATGAAGCACTTGAACATAAGCTTTCTGAAACAGCCACCCATACAAAATTGCTTCAAGGTCTTGCTAAAACATTCCAACTACCTTTTCCTCCACGCCGGATAGAAGTCTATGACAATTCTCATATCATGGGAACAAATGCTGTAGGGGCTATGATTGTTGCTGGTCAAATGGGATTTATTAAAAATCAATATCGAAAATTCAACATTCGCTCAACAGATATCACGCCTGGCGATGATTTTGGTATGATGAAAGAAGTGATTAAACGAAGATTTTCACGCCTTATCAAAGAGCATGATCTGCCAAATAGAAGTCATAACATAAAAGATGATGATCTTTTTCCCATTTGGCCTGACCTTATCTTAATCGATGGTGGTGAAGGACAAATCAACAGCGTACATGCAATACTTGCTGAATTACAATTAAATGATCTCTTCACAGTTGTTGGAATCGCCAAAGGTGTTGACCGTCATGCGGGACGTGAACGATTTTTTATAAAAGGTATTCCGCCCTTTACACTTCCTCCACGTGATCCTATCCTCTATTTTTTGCAACGTCTGCGTGATGAAGCACACCGTTTTGCGATTGGAACTCATAGGATAAAACGAAAAAAAGCAACATTCAAAAACCCACTTGATGAAATCGAAAATATCGGTCCGACAAGAAAGCGTGCGTTGCTTCATCATTTTGGAAGTGCCAAAGCTGTTGCTAGTGCCTCATTTGAAGATTTAAAAAAAGTTACGGGAATCTCTATGACAATTGCACAAAAAATTCATAACCATTTTCATGAAAAATAAGCTTGTTTCATAACCTTCGCCTTGTTACGTTTAGGAAATATATTCTCTTTCACAAGAATTAAAAATGGCTCCATGAAAAATCATACTTTTTCTTTTCCAAATATTTTAACTTATGCACGAATTGTTGCAGTCCCAATGGTTGTTGCATGCTTTTTTTTAGAAGGGCGGCTACAATCAAGTGATATCACCCGCTGGATTGCTGTTTCCATTTTTATCGTTGCATCCATTACTGACTTTCTTGACGGTTACCTTGCTCGTATTTGGGAACAAACATCCAATATTGGTCGCATGTTAGATCCAATTGCCGATAAACTTCTCGTCTCTGCTTGTTTGCTCTTGCTTGCCGCAGACAGTACCATCGCTGGATGGACTCTATGGGCAGCTATTATCATTCTTTGCAGAGAAATTCTTGTGTCAGGATTACGTGAATATTTGGCTGAGTTAAAAGTTAGTGTTCCTGTCTCTCGTCTTGCAAAATGGAAAACTTTTGTACAGATGATCGCTATTGTATTTCTTTTAGCTGGACCAGCCGGTAATAAAATTTTCCCTTACACAGTAGAGTTTGGTATTACTATGCTGTGGATTTCTGCCCTCCTTACATTGTGGACAGGGTGGGATTATTTTCGTGCAGGTTTAAAACACGTTATCCTATGAATAGTATGGAATTTTATAAAATGATTTATCTTTTTGTACTTAAATAAGAGATGAGAATAGCATAAGATTGATTTATTTTAAATCTATTAATGATAAATCAATAAAACACTTTTTTGCACATTACAAGTAAGGGTAGCGTGTAGATAAAAACTCTTCAGAAAAGAGTAAATAGGCTTTATATTTTCGTAAAAGCAGCTGCAATATTAAAAGCTAAAAAAATGATTAATGGCTCCATATGCTTTCAAAAAAATCTATAACCTCATAAGCAAAAAACCGAAATATAGTGTTTCGGATTTTTGCTTCTTATATACGCTTTATTAACCAACAATTTCTACCTCAGGAAACCAAAAGGCGATTTCTGTTTTTGCCGTTTCAGCACTATCGGATCCATGGACAGAATTTTCGCCAATCGATAAAGCATGAACCTTACGAATTGTCCCTTCTTCTGCATCACTAGGATTCGTAGCCCCCATTACTTCACGGTTTTTAGCTATTGCATTTTCACCTTCCAAAACTTGTACAACGGTTGGACCAGAAGACATAAATTCAACCAATTCACTAAAAAAAGGACGTTCTTTATGAACAGCATAAAATTTTTCCGCCTCACGTCTGCTCATCCAGACACGTTTAGACGCAATAACACGTAGCTCCGCATCCTCAAGCATTTTAGTAATTGCGCCAGTCAAATTACGACGGGTTGCGTCTGGTTTAATCATCGAAAAAGTACGCTCTAAAGCCATTTAACCACCTTTATTTCATTGATAATATTCTCTAGCCATTCCTATAGCGAGCAAGGAACCCTTTGCCAAGTGGCTCTGCAAAAATCTACACAAATTCTCAAAAATATAGAATAAATTATAAAGAAAACTTTAATAAAAATTCTGCAATTGCTCATCCCATCATAAAAATGCGCTACCGACTCTTAATAAATATTGAATCTTCTTCCATAATTTTAAATGCTTCCTATCAAAATTATCATTGAAATCAATCAAAAAATAACCATATCGTTAGAAACTATAGCGTACACCTAAAATACCCTGAAAGGACTGTTTTGTTTTATGTCCTTT
>NZ_JBHIRD010000012.1:0-59896 GCF_042196905.1 Bartonella sp. AA89HNZF | reverse complement strand
TTAGACATATCTGTAGCATTTTTATCTTCTGTCGAGATTGGCAAAAAATCTGTTCCTGTAGGACTGGAGGAAAAGATAATTGAACTCTATGCTTTAGATCAAGAGGTAGCAGAAATTTTGAGAAGAGAATCGGATGCTTGTCGCAAAAGTTTTACAATCAAGACTTCTGATCCGTTGAGGCGTAAAACTGTTGGCATGTTTTTTAGAACTTTAAAAGATTTTTCACAAGAGGATTTAGAAGCATTCAAAACATTATTAGAGATGATTAGCGAAGCGCAAAGAAAAGAAAATGCTACTGTTGTAGACAAATGTTAGAAAATCCTATTCCCTAACTTTTATCCACGTATCCCGTACTTTAAAAAAGATATATAAAATCAATAGATTATGTGCAGAAAAAAGAAACATGGTACGCCCAAGGGGAATCGAACCCCTGTTTCCGCCGTGAAAGGGCGATGTCCTAACCGCTAGACGATGGGCGCAAACCAATGATGAGGCTTATAGAGAGGATCTTTTTACTTCGCAAGCCCTCTGTGTCATTTTTTTTGAAAAAAGTGTGTTTTATTGAATAATTTTTGAGCGATTTCTGTTTGGATTGTTTTTTTCAGTTTGAGGAGTAGGTAAAAATGATCAAAAACAGCATTTTTAATGTATTTATTTTTTGCATATTTTATCGTTTGTTATCTTTGCTCACCATATGAGAATATTATTTAACTTGCTTGAAAGAGCCTTTATACAGAAGACTTCTCATTTGAGCTTATCATAAAGCAAAAACTGTATAATTTATGAAGTAGAAAGACAATATTTATTACCAAATTAACAAATAATACCAATCATACAAAAGTTTTTTGAGGAACAAGCCACAGATTCCTTTCAGTTTAACAAAATATAAAAAGTTTCTTTATAATAAAAATATTAAAAAATAATTTTCTTATATTTACTTTTACATGACTGTAAAATTTTTAAAATTAAAAACCATTCATTTGTTCTTTTACATATTGAGAAGTTCTTGATTTGAAAATGAATTAGCGTGGATAAAGGGTAAATTGAGTTTTTTGTCACTTCAATTCGCTAGTTTTGCAAAGAGGTGGTAATAAGTTGAGATAAAATATTCGAATTTTGCAAATTTATTCTCCATATTTATAATATTTCAGAATTATGGTGTACACATATCAAGTCTTGTTTTTTACTTTAATGTAAGGTTCTATTTTGATATATGAGTGCGTTAAGATTTTTGCATTAAAGATTTATAGTTAAAGCTATGGAATGGTAGGAAGGAATGTGTTATCATTTACTGATTTACTTTATTTTATTCATTCCCTTAATTTATCATATGAAAGAATGTTTTTTTTTCCATACTTGTTGATTTAGAAGAGATGTTTTTATTCTTTCTTACCAATTCTTCAATATTCTTTAACTGGTTATTGATTATTTTTTAGAACTTTTCTTTATGGAAACTTGCATTTATAAGTTTTACAGATTTTCATTCTGAATTAGATATTTTATAAAATTCTGAAATCTTTGAAGACAATAAATATTATATTTTTAGGAATGTTGATTGAACAAGCGGGGATAATTCTATTAGAAAAAATGAAAAGAATAGAGCAGGGTATTTCTTTTGTTTTTATGAACATAAGTACTTTTTGTGTTGATTGGCACATCATTTAAACGATTTTTCAATGAAGATAGGGATCAGTGGTTAATAATGGCAGAAGCTTTAAAAGTTGGTGTTGCGGGACTTGGTACAGTTGGTACTTCAGTTGTTCGAACTCTATGTGAAAAAGCGAATAGTTTAGCTTGTCAATGTGGACGATTCATCAAAGTTGTTGCTGTTAGTGCGCGTGATAAAGGCCGCAATCGTGGAATTGATCTTAGTGGTATAAAATGGTTTGATTCACCTGTGGAGTTGGCTGCTTCTGATGAGATTGATGTTTTTGTAGAGTTAATTGGTGGTGAATTGGATGTGGTGTATACCGCTGTTAAGAGAGCGCTTGAGGCGGGACATCATGTTGTAACAGCCAATAAAGCTCTTCTTGCTCAACATGGAGTAGAGCTCGCTATAATTGCAGAAAAAAAAGGTGTTTTTCTTCATTTTGAAGCAGCTGTTGCTGGGGGAATTCCTGTTATCAAAGCGATGAGAGAATCACTTGTTAGTAATCGCATATCGCGAATTTATGGTATTCTCAATGGAACCTGTAATTATATATTAACACGTATGTTTACGGAAGGTCTTTCATTTAAAGATTGTTTAGCAGATGCACAGAGACTTGGGTATGCTGAAGCAGATCCAAGTTTTGATATTGAGGGAAATGATACTGCTCATAAATTAGCTTTGTTGACAAGCTTGGCATTTGGAACTGCTGTTTCGTTAGATGATGTTTATGTTGAAGGAATTCATAATATTTCGCAAATTGATATTCGAGCAGCTGATGAATTGGGGTATCGGATTAAGCTTTTAGGGGTTGCATTAAAAACGGATTCTGGAATAGAGCAACGCGTTCATCCAACAATGGTACCAACATCCTCGATGATTGCACAGATAAATGGTGTAACCAATGCTCTTTCTATTCAAAGTGATTTATTAGGTGAATTACTGTTTTCTGGTCCTGGTGCCGGAGGAAAGGCAACAGCATCAGCCGTTATTGGTGATTTGGCTGATATAGCAAAAGCACGTTCTGGTTTTCAGTATGCACCTGTTTTAAGACGCCCAGCATTAGAACTTGCTCCTCATAAAAAAGCACGTATTTCGCATCATGCAGGTGGTTATTTTATTCGTTTAAATGTTCATGATCGTACTGGTGTTTTTGCCGCGGTCGCAAGGCATATGGCTGATAATCACATCTCATTGGAGTCGATTGTTCAAAGATCTTTTGTAGAAGATCAAATTGAAAAAACAATTATTTTAATTACGCATGAAACAACAGAGGTGAATGTACGACAGGCACTTGCAGAAATTGAAAAAGATGGACATCTTGTTGCAAAATCTCAATTTATTCGTATTGAACCTATGGCAGAGAATTGATAACTTATCTTGATAATGACAAAAAGGTAAGCTTGAGTTCCTTTGTCTCTTGTGGAAAATTTTCATCTTTGCCAAAAACTTTATTCTTAGTATTTAATAAGGACTCATATTTTTTCTGGTATTCATTCGGTAGGATTTTTTCATATGCCCACAACTCAGAAGATTTTAAATGGACTTGATCGTATTTTGACACTTGAATTGGTACGTGTTACTGAACGTGCTGCTGTTGCTGCTGCACGCTGGCGCGGACGTGGCGATGAAAAGGCTGCAGATCAAGCTGCTGTAGATGCAATGCGGCAGGAACTTAATCGATTGCCTATTGATGGTACAGTGGTGATTGGTGAAGGTGAGCGGGATGAAGCGCCTATGCTTTATATTGGAGAAAAAGTAGGTCTTCAAAGTGGATTGGCGATCGATATTGCACTTGATCCACTAGAGGGAACAACACTTTGTGCTAAAAATATTGCCAATTCTTTGGCTGTGGTTGCAATTGCTGAAAAGGGTAACCTCCTTTATGCTCCTGATGTTTATATGAAAAAAATTGCTATTGGTCCTGGTTATCCAAAGGGAATAGTAGATATAGATGCTTGTCCTGCCGATAATATCCATGCTCTTGCAAAGGCTAAAGGAGTAGCCGTTAATCAGATTACTGTTTGTATTATGGATAGACCTCGTCACGAAAAATTGATTGATGAAGTACGAGCAACAGGAGCAGCGATTCGCTTGATTGGGGATGGAGATGTGGCTGCTGTTATTGATACAACTGATCCAGAAGAAACAGGTATTGATATCTATATGGGGATTGGTGGAGCACCAGAGGGGGTCTTAGCTTCTGCTGCTTTGCGCTGCATTGGGGGACAGATGCAAGGTCGTTTGCTGCTTGATACAGAAGAGAAAATTGCTCGTGCAGCTAAAATGGGGATTAGTGATCCCAATAAGGTTTATACAATGGAAGAAATGGCAAAGGGTGATGTTTTGTTTTCAGCAACAGGGGTGACAGATGGTAATATGCTTTCTGGCGTTAAATTCACGCCTCGCTATATTCAAACAGAAACTCTCGTAATGCGTTCCCATACGGGAACAGTCCGCAATATTAAAGCACAGCATAAAGATTATTCAAAATTTGATTAATATTTTTTGTAGTCGCTAAAAAATAGAGAAACTTTTTAGTGAACACGTACGCTTCCATGAAGGTAGATATGTATTCATGGAAGCGTTATAAATATAAAAATATCTCATTATTATGAGATCTGGACAGAATGTACCCAGCCGTTTTTATCTTCTATATCCCCTTTTTGAAGGCCGACCAATTGCGTACGAAGTTGCTTTGTAATTTCTCCAATTGTTTCATTTCCGATAATGATTTCTCCCCCTTTATGTCTAAAACGGCCAATTGATGTGACAACGGCAGCTGTACCACAAGCAAAGACTTCTTTAAGATGTCCACTCTTTGCATCTTCTTGGAGAGATTTAAAAGAATAAGGACGCTCTTCTATCTCTAATCCCATTTGTTTCGCCAATTCTAAGAGTGAATGACGTGTTATTCCTGGAAGGATCGTTCCATTAAGTGGAGGGGTTACGAGTGTATTATTGTCCATAATAAAGCAGACATTCATACCACCAAGTTCTTCAATCCATTTATGTTCAACCATATCGAGAAAGAGCACTTGGCTACAATTGTTTTCAGTTGCATTTTTTTGTGCAAGTAAGCTTGCTGCATAGTTTCCACCACATTTGGCAGCCCCTGTTCCCCCTGGACCGGCTCGACTATAATCTGTTTCAATCCAAACGCTGACAGATTTTTCTTCTCCTTTGAAATAGGATTCGACTGGAGAGGCTATGATACAAAAAAGATATTCTTGAGAAGAGCGAACACCCAAAAAGCTTTCATTGCCAAACATAAATGGACGTATATAGAGGCTAGCATTGGGATGATCGGAAACCCATTTTTGATCAATTTTTACTAATTGATGAACGGCATCTAGAAAAATATTTTTTGGTAATTCTGGCATCGCTAACCGTTGTGCTGACTCTATAAACCGTTGTGCATTGGCATCAGGACGGAAGAGTAAGATGCGCCCATCTTTTGCACGATATGCTTTTAAGCCCTCAAAAATTTCTTGTCCGTAATGCAAAACGGTACTTGCAGGATTAATTTCTAAAGCTTTGTATTGAGAAATAATGGCATTATGCCAGCCTTTGTCTTCAGTCCATTGAATAGTACACATGTGATCTGTAAAAAACTGACCAAAACCGGGACTTTTTAGAATTTTTTCACGTTTTTCTTCTGACAAAGGTGATGGGTGTTTTTCTATTTTAAAGGGAAGCGATGATATGGGGGATTTCATAAAAAACCTTCTGAGTATGTTTCATTTTTATTAATAAAAATAATGAAATATTTTAATTATAACTCTATTATTAACAAAACCTTTGTGTCAATGTTTTATTATAGAATACAAAGGGGTTTATTATAGAATTCAAAGGCTAGGGTAGGGTGGATATTTTAATTCTATCCCTGCCTCTTCTCCTCAACTTTATGAAGTAAGCTGGAACTTTTGTCTATAATTATCGTTTTCTCACAATAAGTATCTGAATAATTTCATATATGCATATTTTCTAGAAATTTAAAGGTAAGGGAATTGAGAAAAGGAATCCACTATGATTGATAAAAATTATCACACATATGAAGAACGTATGGCCGCAGAAAGAAGAGGTCGTGAACAACCTGTTTCAATCGCTAAGGGTATTTTTGCTATTCTTCTTGCGATGGTTATTATCTGGTTTATTTTTGGTTTTTTAGGATCTTTTTTTGCAAAATCTCCTGAACATAGTTCGCGTTATAATACCCCAGAAACAAGCCAAAGCGTAACAACGCCCAAAAAAGATTTAAATTCGCCTCCCCTTGTACCTTATACTTATAAGGGTACGGAGTGATTTTTTCATAAATATAATCTTTTAGATAGAGCAAAAATCGACGTAGATTAAGGAATAAAGTCAGCACAAAGACATAAGCGAAAAAGATTGAGGGAATTGTAATTTCTAACGTTTTCGATAAGTAATGAGCTGGTATGGAAATAAATAATGCAACGGTTGTTAAAACCGCTGCATTATTGGTTTAGCGTGTGATGAAGCAGCTTCCACCAGAACTTTTAATGGATTCACAAAGGATTATGGCTTCATTACGGTCTTGCGCTTGAATCCGAACACGGTAATAAGTGCCTTTTCCTGGTATAAAAGCGGATTGAATATTTAAAGGACGGGCACCGATAAGGAATCCAAATTTAGATTTCATATTTCTTAAAGAATCTCTAGCGAGCTCATACGTTGGTTGAGATGCAAGTTGTACGTAATAACTTTCTGAATTTTGTGCTGCGACTCTGTTTGGTGATATGGGGTGAGACGCGGCTGGTATTTCGACTTGTGCATTTCTCTCTGCATGAGAAGGAATTGGGATAAATTTTTCTTCAATATTTGAGCTAGAATTATTTTCTGCGATTATTTTATCAATATTATTTTTGAGATCATGATCTCTTTCTTGGTCGTTTATATCAGAATCATGGGACGAATCTTGAAGTTCATTAGAAGCTTGATCAATGCTTTCTTCAGATTGAGCAGCAGTTTTGCTGTTTGTTTGATGCGCGGGGGCTAGTGTAACTGTACCATCTTGATTGACAATAACAGTTTGTACTTCTCGCATTGGAATAGTATGATTTATGGCTTCTGTGACAGCATCTTCAACATCAGATTCATTTAAAGATGATGAGGAAACGCTTGAAGATTCTTCAGGGTTTAATTCTTTTAAATTTTCAGGTTGTTCAGAGTTATCAATAAGAAATTGTTGTGTATTTTCTTGTTTCTCATTTTGTTCAGTTGTTTGTTTATAGATATCTAAATTATGTGCAACATCATTTTTCGTTTCAGTTGTTTCTGGTTTGAATTTAAAAGGCGTATTATCAGCGTGGATAATGACCGTTTCTTGATTTTTTTGTGATGGCATAAAAAAGTGAGAATAACCAGCAAACCCAATTCCTATTAAAATAAGTATAAAAAAACCTTTAATGAAAGTTTTACCAAAAATAAAACTTTTTAAGGGAGGAGGAGCTGATGGATGCGTGGGAACCTCATCTGAGTTTGTGTATGATGAATTCTCGCTAAAAGAGGGAAAATTATATTCCATATTGGCAGAAGAAAAATAGTCGGAGTTTTGTTCTTTAGAGTTTATATAAACACCTTCTTTTGAATTTTGCATAGACTGATGAAAAATTTCACTAAAAACCTCATTTTTCTGTTGTTTTTGAGAAAAATTATCCGTTGGGACATTCCCTACATTGAGTACATCAGAAAATTCTTCTTCTAAACCACCATTAGTTGGCACATCATATTCTGGCGCTTCATACGGAACTTCTGGAACCATAATAGGACCAGTTTTTTCTACGATTTCCTCTGAAAATTTATAAGTATCAACATTGGGAGGGGGAGTATCTCTGTGCGTATAGTTATGGGTAAAAAAGTCATCCGTTTGTTTTGTATTTAAAGAGGGGGATGAGGAAAGAAACTCATCTAAATTATTTTCATTATATGAAATTTCTCTATTTGGGTTAGACGCACCTTCGGCGTTATTGATGTATTGGGCTCGAGCCTCATCATATATCGGAACTTTTTCGCTATAAGTTTCTTGTTGTGAGGGGTTTTCTTCAAAAAAATGGGGATAATTGGTTTTATGATCTTCTTGTGAAGCTCCCTTTAAATAAGATTGTCTATCAATTGGTGGAGAATCTAAAGGTGAAGAGAAGGTACTTGTTGTTTGATTTCTTGTAGTGTTTTGTCTTTCTGACACAAGATTAGAAGATGAGAAAAACTCATTTTCCTCTGTAGAAGAGGAGGAATCAGGATAATCTTTTTTAATCCAATTTTCTTGATCAGCTGAAATTTTATAGGGATGGTTTATAGGAGTGTCATAGAGGTTTTGATTGTCATCATAAGTTTTTTGTATATTCGTAGCCTCAGGTTGTTGTGAATTTATTTGTGAAAAACGATTGGTTTGTTCAACATCTTCTGGTGTCTCTCTCTTATTTTCACGCCTTTCAGATTTATCAAAAAAGAAATTTTCTGATTCTGATTGTGACATAAGATTACTTTTTTCAAGAAAAGGATCAGCACTGGTTGCTGTTGTTTTCTGTTGATGTGATTGATTTTTTGGGATTGGTAATGGAGAAAGCGCATCTAAAATTTGTTCTTCATCATGACTGCTAGATGAAGAATATTTCTCTTCAGATAAATTATTTTGTTTTGAATGGTTGAAAGAAGCAGCTTGTGCAATATCTGAGGCTTTTGCGTTGCTGGTTGCATGCAAGCCCCATTGTTTTTTTTGATCATCAAACGGTAAGTCATGTGCTAAATTATTTTCAAGTTCCTCTTCTAGAAAAGACAAATCAAAATCATCATCATGGGATGATATTTCGGGGTGAGATGTTGATCGATCTGTTTTTAAAGAAGATTGCCCATTTTGGTTTCCGCTTTGTTTGTGCGGATTAAAAATGCGCGTAAGCCTTCCTAAAGGATCATGGTGTTCATGATCGTGTTTTGTTTCGTGTAGATTTTTGCGATCGTTATCGCTCATAGCTTTTCTCACATGATAGTTTGCACTTACGTGCAATCAATGGTTGATTTGATTTGTTATATTAAAATTATAAATTTTCCCCCTCTCATGCAAGGATACATGAAAAAGTTTATCAATAGAGTACCTATTGTATGTATTTATAGAACTTTTTCAACGCATTTCTATGGGTGCTTCGACTCCTATGATGGTAAGCCCTGATGATAAAATATTGATAACAGCTTGTATCAATCCTAATCTTGCAAAGGATAACTCTTTATCATCGGGTTGAATAAAGCGTAAATTGAGATTTTCACTCCCTTTATTCCAATGGGTGTGAAAGCTGGAGGCAAGGTCATAAAGATAAAACGCTAATCGATGCGGTTCCTTATGAACTACGGCCTGTTCAATGATACGTGGATATTCAGAAAGTTTGCGTATTAACAATATTTCATGGTCATCTGTTAATCGATGAAGATAGGTAATCAATGTATCATTTGAAAAGCTTTTAATATGAAGCGCTTCTTGTGCTTGACGAAAGACTGAGTGACAACGTGCACTTGCATATTGTACGTAAAAGATGGGGTTATCTTTTGATTGTTCTGTTACTTTTGCAAAATCAAAATCAAGAGGCGCTTCACACTTACGGTATAACATCATAAAACGCACAGGATCACGACCAACTTCTTCGACAACATCCCGTAGAGTGACAAATGATCCTGCTCTTTTTGACATGCGGACAGGTTGACCGTTGCGAAAGAGTTTTACCAATTGACATAAGAAAACACTTAATTTGGCTTTATCACCAGAAATCGCTTTTGCCATTGCCTCTAGTCGTTTTACATAGCCAGCATGGTCTGCGCCTAGAATATAAATCATTTCATCAAAATGACGATTAAATTTATCCCGAAAATAAGCAACATCAGCAGCAAAATAAGTGTAAGAACCGTCAGATTTGACTAAAACACGGTCTTGGTCATCACCGACATTTGTTGAACGGAACAAAGTTTGTTCGCTTGGTTCCCAGTCTTCTGTGTTTTGTCCTTTGGGAGGGGGGAGTTTTCCTTTGTAGATATAACCATTTAAAGTGAGGTCGTTGATAGTGTTACGAATGGCACGTGCATTATCTGCATAAAGCATTCGCTCAGAGAAAAAGATATCATGATAAATATTAAGAGCAGCCAAATCTTCGCGAATCATGGACATCATTGCATGAATTGCACGTTCTTTCACAAGAGATAAGGCTTCATCTTTATCCATTGTGAGGAGTTGGTCACCAAACTCTTGAGCAAGCGATTGACCCAATGGTATCAAGTATTCTCCAGGATAGAGTCCTTCTGGAATTTCATTAATTTTTTGCCCAAGAGCTTCACGATAGCGCAATAGTACCGAATGGGCGAGGACTTCGATTTGTTGACCCGCATCATTGATATAATACTCTTTTGTAATGTTATAGCCCGTAAATTGTAGCAAATTGGAGAGAACATCCCCAACAACCGCTCCGCGGCAATGTCCTACATGCATTGGTCCTGTCGGATTTGCTGAGACATATTCAACATTGACGCATTTTCCTTGTCCCATTGGAATACGACCATAAGAAGTGCCTAATTCAAGCATAGATTTTATAGCATCTTGCCAAAATAATTTTGTAAGCTTTATGTTTATAAAACCAGGACCGGCAACATCTATATTTTCGATAGAGGAATCATTTTGAAGAAGTTCTATGATTTTATCTGCAAGTGCACGTGGATTGATTCCAATAGATTTTGCAAGCACCATAGCAGCATTGGTTGATAAATGACCATGGGAGGAATCACGCGGAGGATCAACAGTGATTTTTGATAAATCTAGAGCTTCTCCATTTTTTCCTTTTATATCAGATAATTCAATTGATCTCTTAATTTTTTTTTCGAAGTTTTTAAAGATATTCATATTTAGCTTCCATGATGATGCCAAAAGCCATTAAACGAAATTATCTGTATGGTCAAATAAACGCTGATATTCACGTAGAGCGTAATGATCCGTCATGCCTGAAAGAAAGTCAGCAATCAAACGTGCTAACTCTTGATTTTTTAAGTGCACTGCTTTGCTCTGCCAACTTTCAGGCATTGTATTTGGATTTTCATAATAACAATTGAATAATTTTTGTACAATGCATTTTGCTGCATTGCGACGACTAAGAACTTGTTCATGGTAGTAAAGATTTTTAAATAAAAAGTTTTTTAGTTCTTTTTCATAAACGGTCATTGTCGGTGAAAAGGTAACAATGGTTTGTTTTGCTTGGTGAATATCGTTTATGCTTGTTGGTTTGATGCGTGCTAAATTTTTTTGTGACTGTTTGATAACATCTTCAACCATGGTTGTTATTTGTCTTCGTACAAGTGTGTAACCGCGACGCGTTTGGTCGAGGTGGGGATGCTCATCTGTTATATCTTTTAATATTGCTGCTGTTAGTGAAACATGTTCAAATTGATCGAGTGTTAAAAATTGCGAACGTAGACCATCATCAATATCATGCGCATTGTATGCGATATCATCTGCAATAGCAGCACATTGCGCTTCTAATCCTGCAAAACAATCGAGTGCAAGATCTTGCTTTACATTGTATTGTAAAATATCGATAGGAACCTCCTTATTCTTTGCGTAAGGCCCTAAAAGGGGACCATTGTGCTTTACAAGTCCTTCGAGGGTTTCCCATGTAAGGTTAAGTCCATCAAAATTTGCATAGCGCTGTTCTAGTTTTGTTACAATGCGTAATGCTTGTGCATTATGATCAAAGCCGCCATAATATACCATGGCTTCATTAAGAGCATCTTCTCCAGCATGGCCAAAGGGTGTGTGTCCAAAGTCGTGAACAAGGGCAATGGCTTCGGCAAGGTCTTCATCAAGACACAGGGCACGGGCTAATGTTCTTGCAATTTGAGAAACCTCTATGGAATGGGTTAGGCGAGTACGGTAATGATCGCTTTCATCAGCAATAAACACTTGCGTTTTATGTTTAAGACGTCGAAATGCATTAGAATGGATAATACGATCTCTATCTCGTTGAAAAGGTGAGCGTGTGGTGCTCATCGTTTCATGGTATAATCGACCACGGCTTGTTTGTGGATGAGCACTGTATACTGCTCGAGATTGGTAATTGAAGTCGATATTTCCTATATCCATTGCAAGCTGTCTATTATCATCTTAAAATTGAGAGTGGTTTATGACAAATAAACTGCTCTTTGAGTGTAGGATACTCTTTCTTGATGGTTTAATGCAAGGATATATAAAATGAATGTGAAAATTTCAGATGTTGCTGCCAAAAAAATTGCACAGATACTTTTGCGTGAACCCGATAAAATAGCATTACGTATTTCTGTTGAAGGTGGTGGGTGTTCTGGTTTTTCTTATAAATATGACTTGGTTTCTGAAATGTGTGAAGATGACCTCGTTCTCAAAAAAGACGGGGCAGTTGTGTTTATTGATTTACTATCACTTCCTTTTATGGAAGGAGCTGAGATTGATTTTGTTGATGATCTTATGGGGCAGTCTTTTCAAGTCCACAATCCCAATGCTGTTTCATCATGTGGTTGTGGTGTAAGTTTTTCAATTTAAAATGATGGCTGTGTGATATTGTTTCTTGAAAAAAAGATCATGTTGGTCAACAATGCAAAAATGGGTATTCTTATAAAAATAGTGCACCGATGTGTATGGTTGTGCGTGGTGCTTGCTTTATTGACTTGGAGTCACTGTGCTTTTTCTGAAGCAGGAGAAGGGCAAGATCAGCAGCAGAGACAATCAAGGAGTTTTATTGTAAAGACTCAAGAGCAGGAAAATGAAAACTTAGCATCTCAAACACAACTCATTTTGAATGCTCGATTAACAAATAGTCATCCGGATATTGAAAAAGGGCTTGTCTGGCGGGTTTATGCCCCTATTCTAGGGATTGATAATAAATTACCATTAGTGGCAACCTATAAGGGGGGAAGTGCACGTTTTAATCTCGAACCAGGAAATTATCTTGTTCATGTCTCATTTGGTCACACGAGTGCTGTGCGCCATATTCGTTTAGAAAATGGGCAAAGTCTTGTAAAAAACTTTAATCTTAAGGCTGGTGGTGTTATTTTAAATGCAACACTGCTCAATGGCGTAATGAATGAAAAGGAACTCCGTTTTACCATTTATGAGGATGAAAAAGAAAATGATGATACGGGAGTGATTATATCAAATGTTAAACCCCACTCAGTTGTGCGTTTAAAAGCTGGCCGCTACCATGTTGCTTCCCATTATGGTTCTATTAATGCGACGGCTCGTTCGGATATTCAAGTGGATGCTGGTAAAATAACAGAAGCTACTCTTGAACATCAGGCCGCTCAAATTGTCTTAAAGCTGGTCCGACAAGAAGGAGGAGAAGCACTTGCAGATACAAGTTGGTCTCTTGCCAATGATTCTGGTGATATCGTTTATGAAACAGTTGGTGCGTATGTTTCACTCGTGTTAGCGGAGGGAGAGTATATTGCAATTGCTAAAAATAAAGATAAAATTTATCAAAAAGTTTTTTCAGTCGTTTCTGGTCATGATGAAGATATAAGTGTGGTGGCGAATGAACAAAATATGCAACGAATTGATGAAGATGTGGATTGATCGTTGTTCATGGGGGTAAACTATGATGAGAGATGGGGTATGAATTTTGATTGAAGTTTCAACAGTTGGTGTGTTTTTTGCTGGGGCACTCTCTTTTTTGTCACCATGCGTTTTGCCGTTAGTTCCTCCCTATTTGTGTTATATGGCAGGGATTGGTATTGATGATTTTCGTTCAGAAAATCGTGATGAGAAAGTCTTTATACGGTGGACTTTATTGTCTTCTGTTATTGCTTTTGTTCTTGGGTTTACGACTGTTTTTGTTGCTTTAGGTGCCAGTGCTAGCACAATTGGGAAATTCATCGGTTATTATCGTGATTGGTTTGCACTTGCTGCTGGAATTGTCATTATTATTTTTGGTTTAAATTTTTTGGGGATTTTCAAGATCGCTTTTTTATTTCGTGAGGCGCGTTTTCAGACCAAAAAAACACCTGCTGGTCCTTTAGGCGCGTATATTATCGGTTTAGCTTTTGCCTTTGGTTGGACACCGTGTATTGGCCCTATTTTAGGTCCTATTATAACGCTTGCTGGAACAAAAGAAACTGTGGGAGAGGGAGCTGTTCTCTTAGCGGTTTATGCATTAGGTCTTGCTATTCCTTTTATGTTAGCAGCTTTATTTTCGAGCAGTTTTATGCGATTTTTAGGAGCTTTTCGTATTCATTTAGGAAAAGTTGAAAAAATCATTGGTATTTTTCTTATTCTTACAGGGATTTTGTTTTTAACAGGTTCTATGCAGGATCTTTCATTTTGGCTTTTAGAACATTATCCTTCGTTGAGCTATATTGAAGATATTCGTTGGCACAGTATTATGAATTTTTTTGGATTTTTTCGTTAGTCTTATGTGTTTTTATGGTTAGAAGTTGTCTTTCTATTGTTCTTGCCGCAGGTGAGGGGACGCGCATGAAATCGCCTCTGCCTAAGGTACTTCATAAAATTGCTGGGTTACCTCTTATATGCCATGTTTTAAAACAAATAGAATTGGCTGGCTCTTCGCAATTAGCCGTTGTTGTGGGATGTGGTGCTAAGGAGGTTACGCACGTTGTTCAGTCATTTGTAAAAGATGTAATGATTTTTGAACAAAAAGAGCGTTTAGGAACTGCCCATGCTGTTTTGTCTGCTCGTTTAGCTTTGCAAAAGGAAGTGGATGATGTTCTCATTGTTTTTGGGGATACTCCTCTCATTCAGCAAGATTCATTGCACCAAATGCGTGCACAGCTTGCTGATGGAGCAGATGTTGTTTTTGCAGGTTTTCATACCAAACATCCAACAGGTTATGGGCGTCTTCTCGAGAAAAATGGTCAATTGATTGCAATTGTAGAAGAAAAAGACGCTAGCGATGAAGAAAAAAAGATTTCTTTTTGTAACGGTGGAATACTCGCTATGCGCGGAAAACATGCACTTTCTCTTTTAGAGAAAGTTGATAATAACAATATAAAAAAAGAATATTACTTAACAGATATTGCTTCTCTTGCAACACGCGAAGGATTAGATGTGCGTGTTGTTGAAGTTCCTTTTGAAGATATTGTAGGAATTAATAATTGTTTTGAGCTATCGAGGGCTGATTCTTTATGGCAAAAACGTAAAGCGCGCGATTTAATGTTATCGGGTGTTACACTCTTAAAGCCAGAAACACTCTATTTTTCTTATGATACAGAAATTGCACCAGGGGTGGTGATAGAGCCAAATGTTTATTTTGGGTTAAACGTAAAAGTACAATCTGGTGCGGTTATTCATGCATTTAGTTATCTCGAAGGTGCTGTGGTTGGTAGAGATGCACAGATTGGTCCCTATGCACGTTTGCGTCCTGGAACAGAGTTGGCTAAGTCCGTAAAGATTGGAAATTTTTGTGAAGTTAAACAAGCTAAGGTAGGAGAAGCTTCTAAAATTAATCATTTGAGTTATATTGGTGATGCCGAAATTGGTGCACATACCAATATTGGAGCCGGTACGATTACTTGCAATTATGATGGATTTAACAAATATAAAACGATGATTGGTGATCATGCTTTTGTTGGATCTAATACGGCGCTTGTTTCTCCATTGGTGATAGGGGATGGTTCTTATGTTGCTTCAGGAAGTGTTATTACTGAAAATATTCCTATGAACAGTATGGCTTTTGGGCGTGCACGACAGGTTATAAAAGAGGGCTATGCGACAAAATTTCGAGAGCGTTTGTTAGAAAACAAACAGAAAAAATGATTATTTTCAGCTTATTCTTTTGTTTCGTGTTAATCTAACGATGGATGGAAGATTTATTCTTAAAGATTGCCGTATTCCATGTTTGAATTATTTTTATTATTTATAGTTTTAAATAAAGGCTGTTGGATTGTTTTGTAAAATTTGAATCTTAAGATGTGGGTTGGAGCTTTTTAATGTGTGGAATTATTGGAGTTCTTGGAAAGAGGTGTGTTACGTCCTCTTTGGTTGAGGGGTTAAAACGTCTTGAATATAGAGGGTATGATTCATCTGGGGTGGCAACGGTCCATAATGGGCATCTTTATCGTGTACGTGCTGAGGGGAAGCTTGTTCATTTAGAAGAAAAATTAAAAAAAACACCTCTGGAGGGAAGTTTAGGGATTGGTCATACCCGTTGGGCTACGCATGGAATTGCTGTTGAACGCAATGCGCATCCCCATGTGACTGAAAAGCTTGCGATTGTTCATAATGGTATTATTGAAAATTTTGTAGAACTGCAAAAGGAACTCATAGAGGATGGTTGTATCTTTGAAACAGAGACGGATACGGAAGTTATTGCACATTTAATAACGCGTGCATTAAAAGATGGTCTTTCTCCGCAAGAAGCCATACGTACCAGTTGGAAAAGGCTGCAGGGGGCTTTTGCTATTGCTCTTATTTTCGAAGGTGAAGATAACCTTATGATTGCGGCTTGTTCTGGTCCACCTCTGGCAATTGGTTATGGAAAAGATGAATTTTTTGTGGGGTCAGATGCGATTGCTTTGGCACCATTCGTTGATTATATTAGCTATATGGAAGATGGGGATTGGGCTGTTCTCACACGGGAAGGTGTTACAATTTATGATGCTAACAACCAACCGGTAAAACGTCCTGTGACGACATTACTCGAAGGGGCTTTATTGATTTCTAAGGGTAATCATCGTCATTTTATGCACAAGGAAATGTTTGAACAACCTGAAGTGATTTCTCATAATTTGGCGCATTATCTTGACCTTGGAAATTATGCGGTTCGACCGCTTGAGAATTTGATTGATTGGAAAAGTATTCATCGGCTTCTTTTTGCGAGTTGTGGAACGGCTTATTACTCAACCTTAGTTGCGCGCTATTGGTTTGAAAAATTTGCCGCTTTAAGTGTTGATAATGATGTCGCTTCGGAATTTCGTTATCGCGAACCTCCTATAACGTCTGATGCGTTATCATTGTTTGTTTCTCAATCTGGTGAAACAGCGGATACATTGGCTTCTTTGCGTTATTGTCGTGAACGGGGTATAAAAACAGCAACAATTGTGAATGTTGAACAATCAACAATGGCAAGGGAGGCTGATTTTATTCTCCCAACACTTGCCGGACCAGAAATTGGTGTTGCTTCAACAAAAGCCTTTACCTGTCAATTGGCAACGCTTGCTTCACTTGCTCTTAGTGCTGCTAAACAACGTGGTTATCTTACAGTTCAAATGGAACAGCAATTGGTTCAGCAGTTGGCAGAAGTTCCTCGTATTTTAAATGAGGTCTTAAAATTAGAAGGCAAAGTTGAATCTATTTGTCGTGATTTGGTGAATGCAAAAAGTGTTCTTTATTTAGGACGTGGAACTTCTTATCCGATTGCTTTGGAGGGAGCCCTTAAATTGAAAGAGCTTTCTTATATTCATGCTGAAGGTTATGCGGCGGGTGAGTTGAAGCATGGACCAATTGCGTTGGTAGATGAGACAATACCCGTTATTGTTGTGGCGCCTTATGATCGATGGTTTGAAAAGACTTTTTCTAATATGCAAGAAGTAGTAGCGCGCAATGGTCGTATTATTTTAATAACCGATAAAAAAGGAGCAGAGGTAGCGTGTCTTAAGACTTTATCAACGATTACTTTGCCAGATGTTTCAGAATTTATTGCTCCTATTATTTATGCTCTCCCCATTCAGTTAATCGCTTATCATACGGCTGTTTTATTAGGAACAGATGTTGATCAACCCCGTAATTTAGCAAAATCAGTTACGGTTGAATAAAAGTATATTTCTGAATCTTTTGGAGAATAATCAAATGTAAGAAATTGATTTATAATGAAATTTATTTTTTCATTTTTCTCTGTTGAACGAGAATACTGAAGAAAGTTTTTTCTTTCTCAATCTTTACAATAAAACAAAAAATATCTTCTTACCTATCAAAAACAGATCAGTTATGTGAATATAATAGTAAAAAAAGACGCAATATTGCTTCTACTGTTTTAATACAAGAATAATTCAGATTGAGAGAGAAGATAGTGCTGTTGATTTATTATTCGTTCATGAAGCATAAAGATGGTAAGAGACTGCGTAGATCATTTATGGGTAATTCTAAGAGAAAAAACCATATTTGAGCAGAGAGGTAGTTAAGTTTTTTATTAGAGGGTTTTTGTTATCCTGCTCGTAAGAGGCGTGTAGCGTCATTGTGTCCGAAAAGATAAAGGAGCAACCGTAAAGCTTGTCCTTGCTCAGAAGAAAGATGAGGATCGCGTTGTAAAAATAAACGAGCATCTTTTCTTGCCATTGACAAAAGATCGCTATGAACTGCAAGGTTTGCTATATGAAATTCAGGGACTCCGGATTGTTTTGTACCTAAAAGTTCTCCTTCGCCTCGTAGGCGCCAATCTTCTTCAGCAATTTCAAAACCATCTTCTGTATTGCGGATAATATTAAGGCGTGTTGCTGCTGTTTTAGTCAGTGGATCTTTATAGAGCAAAATGCAGGAAGATTTTTTATTGCCTCGTCCTACACGTCCACGTAATTGGTGCAATTGAGAAAGACCAAAATGTTCCGCGTGTTCGATGACAATGATCGAAGCATCTGGAATATCTACTCCCACTTCAATGACGGTGGTTGCAACTAAAATACGTGTATTTCCACATTTAAAAGATGCCATAGCGGCTTCTTTTTCCGCTGTAGACATTTTTCCATGGATCATACCAACGTGTGCTCCAAAGCGCTCATGAAGAAATGCAAAGCGGTTTTCAATTGAAGTGAGATCAAGAGCTGTCGATTCCTCCACTAAAGGACAAATCCAATAGAGCTTTTCTCCTTTTTCTAATGCAATTGCGATTCTCGCTATAAGCTCATGAAGACGTTTTAAAGAAAGGGTTGCTGTTGTAATGGGTTGTCGCCCAATTGGTTTTTCTGTAATTTTAGAGACATCCATATCACCAAAAGCTGTTAAGACAAGTGTGCGCGGAATGGGCGTGGCGGTCATAACCAGCATATCAGCTTTATTGCCTTTTTCTGTAAGAGCGATACGTTGATGGACACCAAAACGGTGTTGTTCATCGATAATGGTTAAAGCGAGATTATTATAAGTAACGCTGTTTTGTATGAGAGCATGAGTTCCGATAACAATAGAAACTTGACCTGACAGAATATCATTTAAGATATTTGTCCGCAATTTTCCTTTTTCTCGTCCTGTTAAAAGCGTTGTTTGTAATCCGATTTTTTCGGCAAGAGGGGCAATAGTGGAAAAATGTTGCCTGGCAAGCACTTCGGTTGGTGCCATTAAAGCTGATTGTCCTGAATTTTCAGAAATTTGTGCCATTGCCATTAATGCAACGACAGTTTTTCCTGCGCCTACATCACCTTGGAGTAGTCTTAGCATCGGTTCTGGTGAAGCAAGATCATTTGCGATATCTTCTACTGCTTTTTTTTGTCCGGTTGTGAGTTGAAAGGGGAGGATATTGAGCAATTTGTTAGTATAAATTCCTGTTGCTGGTCGAGAAGTGCCAACAAGAGATTTAGTTTTCAAACGCACGAGTCCTAGCGCCAATTGACAAGCAAACAATTCATCATAGGCAAGGCGTTTGCGTGCTGTACTTTCTAAGGATAGATCATCGGGGTTAATGGGCGCATGGATGCGGCGTAAAGCAACAGAAAAAGAAGGAAAATTTTGCTGCTTTTTTATATTTTCGTCTATCCATTCTGGTAGAAGAGGAATAAAATCAAGAGCGTTTTGTATGGCGCGTCTTAGTGTCTTGGCCGCTAGTCCTGCAGTAGATGGATAAATCGGTTCGATGAGAGGTATCTGATTTGATTGTTCGCTTGGGGCAATATAGTCTGGATGCGCCATTGAAAGCTGCCCATTAAACCATTCAACTCTTCCGGATACAATGACTTTTTTGCCTTCGGGAAGTTGTTTTTTTAGCCAAAGAGGTTGAGCATGAAAAAAGACTAAATTTATTTTTCCTGTTTGATCATGCGCAATAACACGATAGGGAATTCGGTTATGACCACGGGGTGGTGGTTGATGTTGATCAATGATAATTTCAAGCGTCACAGTATCTCCTTCTTTTGCACAAGCAATACTAGGACGCATTCTGCGGTCTATAACGGAATGGGGCATTAATTGAAGGAGATCAATAAGGGTTGCTTCCCGTTGTGTAGGATTAACATTTAAGAGTTTGGTCAGTAAGCCATAGACTTTAGGTGTAATACCAGAAAGGGTTTGAATAGAGTTGAAAAGAGGGGCAAGAAGACTTGGAGGCATGAGAAAATTTAACCTGCTCTTTTTGTTTTTTCTAGACCTTTAGAAGAGCTTTTTGGGGATAAAGTCATTAAAGAAGATGATATTTTATTTACACATTGCGTTGTAAAAAGAGAAATTATCTTTAAAAGAGAAATAAAATAAAAAAATGAAAGTACTTATGGCATATTTTGCTTCTTTTTATTTTAGGCGTTTATTTGCTGTGAATAGAGGCACTTTCTTGATAGAACTCTCTTATAAATATCAATAAAATTAGGGTATTTTTTCTATGTGAGATGATAAAATTTATAGCTTTAAAGTTATGCTAGCCTGAATTTTTTTCTTTAAGGGGGCTGTTTGGCATTTAGTTTATAGTAGGAAATTGTGAGAGTGGTTAAAGATAAAAATAAAATGCAAGAGTACAAAAATTCTCTTCCTCGCTTTATTCATTTGAGAGTGCATTCAGCTTATTCCTTGCTCGAAGGAGCTTTAAAAATCCCACAAATTATTCAACAGACGATTGTAGATCATGCTCCAGCGGTTGCTATTACCGATACCAATAATTTATTTGGTGCTTTGGAGTTTTCGCAGTATTGTCTTTCTCATGGGGTTCAACCCATTATTGGTTGTCAGCTTACCGTTGATTTTTGTGATGAAAATGATCATTCACATTTGGTTAAAGGACGTAATGCTTCTGATTTCTGCTCTATTGTTCTGTTCGCTTCTAGCGAAACCGGTTATGCTCATTTGGTTCGTCTTGTAAGCCGTGCTTATCTTGATAAATGTGATACTGATCCTCCTCATATTAAAGCTGATTGGTTGTCAGAACACAGTGAAGGTATAATCGCTTTAACGGGTGGAAAGGGAGGACCTATTAATCGTTCTTTGTTAGAAGAAAAAAAAGAACGCGCTGTTGAGCGCTTAATTTATTTAAAAAAAATTTTTTCTGATCGTCTTTATGTGGAATTACAGCGACATGGCTCTTATGACCGAAGAGTAGAAGCAGATCTTATTGAATTGGCTTATACACATGAAATTCCTCTTGTTGCAACGAATGAAGCCTTTTTTCTGAAGAGAGAGGGGTATGAAGCGCATGATGCGTTGATGGCTGTTTCAGAAGGACAAATCGTCTCTAATCCAGACCGCAAACGGGTGACGCCAGATCATTACTTGAAGTCACAAGATGAAATGGTTGCGCTGTTTTCTGATCTTCCAGAAGCTTTGGAAAATAGTGTTGAAATTGCATTGCGTTGTCATATTGCTACGCCTCTTCGAAAACCGATATTGCCTCGTTTTATAGAACAATCTTCTAATTCAGAAAATACTTTAGAAGCAGAAGATAGTGAATTGTTAAATCAAGCTAAAGCTGGTTTGAAGATGCGCCTTGAAACAATTGGATTGGCTGAAGGGTATACGATTGCAGATTATGAGCAGCGATTAGATTATGAGATTTCAGTTATTACGCGTATGCAATTTTCTGGATATTTTCTTATCGTTTCAGATTTCATAAAATGGGCGAAGATTCATGATATTCCTGTTGGTCCAGGGCGGGGATCTGGTGCTGGTTCACTTGTTGCTTATGCATTAACGATTACCGATGTTGATCCATTGCGTTTTTCCCTTCTTTTTGAACGTTTTCTCAATCCAGATCGTGTTTCGATGCCAGATTTTGATATCGATTTTTGTCAAGAGCGGCGTGAAGAAGTTATTCAATATGTTCAAAAAAAATATGGACGTGATCAAGTTGCTCAAATTATTACCTTTGGTAAGTTACAGGCACGTGCAGTTTTGCGTGATGTGGGGCGTGTTTTAGAAGTTCCTTATCGTCAGGTGGATTATCTTACAAAATTAATTCCTGCCACCCCAGGAAGTCAGGTAGAATTAGCGGATGCTATTAAGGATGAACCTAAATTTGAAGAGGAAAAGAAAAAAGATCCCGTCATTGGACGCGCATTAGATATAGCACTTCAGTTGGAAGGGCTTTATCGTCACGCTTCAACGCATGCTGCTGGGATTGTTATCGGAGATCGGCCGCTTTGGGAGCTTGTCCCGATGTATCGTGATCCTCGTTCTGATATGCCTGTTACACAATTTAACATGAAATATGTAGAACAGGCAGGGTTGGTAAAATTTGATTTTCTTGGACTAAAAACACTGACTGTTTTGAAAATGGCTGTTGATTTTGTTGCCAGAAAGAAGATCAAAATAGATTTATCAAATATCCCTCTAAATGATGAAGCAACCTACGCTATAATGGCATGTGGTGAAACGGTTGGTGTGTTTCAGGTGGAAAGTTCTGGTATGCGCAAGGCGCTGATTGGAATGAAGCCAGACCGTATTGAAGATATTATTGCGCTGGTTGCGCTTTATCGTCCTGGTCCAATGGAGAATATACCAACCTATAATGCACGTAAACACGGGGAAGAGGAGATAGCTTCTATTCATCCTAAAATAGATCATCTGATTAAAGAAACACAAGGTGTTATAGTCTATCAAGAACAGGTGATGCAGATTGCTCAGGTGCTGGCTGGTTACTCGCTTGGAGAAGCTGATTTATTACGGCGCGCTATGGGGAAAAAAATTCATGCAGAAATGCAAAAACAGCGTACGCGTTTTGTCAATGGTGCTGTTGCTGGTGGTGTTGATAAAGAGCAAGCTGATATTATATTTGATCTTTTAGCAAAATTTGCCGATTACGGTTTTAATAAATCACACGCTGCTGCTTATGCGATTGTTTCTTATCAAACAGCGTATATGAAAGCCAATTATCCCGTTGAGTTTTTAGCTGCTTCAATGACGTATGATATGACGAATACCGATAAGCTCAATGATTTTCGGCGTGAAGCGTTAAGGCTGGGTATTGAAGTTATTGCACCTTCTATACAAACATCTCATCGTATTTTTGAGGTTGGTGATAACTGTATTTATTATTCTCTTGCGGCCATTAAAGGTGTGGGAGAAACGGTTGTAGATCATATTGTCACTTGTCGTGGAAATGAGATTTTTAAGGATTTGGAAGATTTTTGTGCGCGTGTTGATCCTCGTATTGTTAATAAGCGTGCGATGGAAAGTTTAGTTTGTGCTGGCGCTTTTGATTGTTTTAACATTGCACGCGAAGTTTTATTAGCGAATCTTGGAACCCTTCATGCGCGAGCGCTTCGTATTCTCGATGACAATTCTAGCGGGCAGGTTGACATATTTGGAATGGCAGGCGGATTAAAAGAGCCCTTGATTTTATCGCAAACGACCCCTTGGTTGTTGGCTGAAAAACTTTATCGAGAATTTCAAGCTATAGGTTTTTACTTTTCAGCTCATCCATTGGATGAGTATCAAGCCATTCTCGCTAAAAAACGCGTTCAGACTTGGGGTAATTTTTCCAATGCCGTTAAAGGAGGAGCAACGGCTGCACGGCTTGCTGGAACTGTTGTGGCAAAAAACGTGCGCAAAACAAAATCTGGTAAAAAAATGGGAATTATTCATTTTTCTGATACAAGTGGACAATATGAAGCAGTTCTCTTTTCTGAGGCACTCTCGGATTATGAAGAGATGCTAGAACCCGGAAAATCTTTTATTATTACGGTGAGCGCAGAAAATCGCTCTGAAGGAGTTAGTTTGCGAATTGAGACAATTCAGTCTTTGGAAAAAGAAGCGTTACAGCAGCATAAAATGATGCGTCTTTTTATAAAAACAGTTGATATGCTTCCACAAATTGAACAAAATTTAAATCTTGGGGGAAATGGAGAGGTTGGACTTATTTTAATTCAAGAGGATGGATTGCGAGAAGTTGAAATTGCGCTTCCTAAGCGATATAAGGTAAATTCACATGTCGCAAATGCTATGAAATTAATTCAGGGTGTTGTTGATGTAGAGTTGAGTTAAAGAAAGATTAAAGATGGGAGCTGATTTTGAGTGGTGTTTTTGCTTTTAGGAGAGTTAAAAATTGAGCTTTTAAAATCGGATTGTAGGTTTAGAAAAATATTGCTTTTATTTGAGTAAATTATGATATTTTTTTAGTGTCATAGAATCAAAAAATCTCTTTCTTTCATAATATTCAAAGTACGGGAAGAATTTTATAAGTTTTTATCACGATTTTTTATAGAATTCATCGCATCATACATATAAAGCCAATTGAGATTTGACATAATACTCTCTGGTGTACGAATTTTCATCATGAGATTACGTGCAATTGCTATGGGCCCCGTTGCATGATAGGTTAATCTATTGAAATCTCCGCGTTTTTTTACTGCTGCAATACGGGTGGTACGTGTTTTTTCGTAAAGCGAAAGTGCTTTCATTAATGAAAGATTTTTCAATGAAAGTACTTCTGCTAATGTAGCAGCATCTTCGATTGCCATAGCGGCACCTTGTGCTGCAAAAGGTAAGGCTGCATGCGCACAATCGCCAACAAACACTTGTCTCTCTAGGCCTAGAAAACGATTTTGTTTCATCTGAAAGAGTGGCCAATATCTCCATTCATCAATATGATCAAAGATTTGTAAGATTTTTGAATTCCAAGCTTTAAAAAGAGATTTAAGTTTTTCTTTATCTCCTTTATAGGCCCATCCCTCTTTTGAATTATCCCCATGTGTAATAGCGACAAAATTTACAATTTTTTCTGACGATTTAATGGGATAAACAACAAGATGATTTTGAGGCCCCATCCAAGCCGTAATTGTCTTCATATTTTGCAATGAAGAACGAAAGTCTTGAGGAAGATTATCAAGTACTGTTGTTGCTCGCCAAGCAATAAAACCACTAAAATTTGCTCTTTCATGAAAAGGAAATTGTTGCCGTAGTGTTGACCAAACGCCATCACATCCGATCAGGAGAGGGGTTGAATAAAGCTGTTGTTGTGTTGCTGTATCTGTTTTTATTGTGGTTATTTTAATGTTGGTTGCCGATTGGGTAGAAGATACAATCGTTTCGCCTGCTTTGTATTTGATCAAAGGATTTTCAATCACTGCATTATATAAAATTTTTTGTAAAGCCGCGCGGTGAATCGTCATATAAGGGGCTTTCCAGTATTTTTCTGTTAGAGTGATAAGATGAGAACGTAGACGTATTTTTAAAGATATTCCATCTTTTAACTCAAGAAAATGTGGGATTGTCGCAACTTCAGTGAGTTTGTTAAGAAGTTCCCAGCGAGCAAGAATAGATGTTGCATTTGGTGTCAGTTGAATACCAGCGCCTATCGTTTCAAGTTTTTTACACTTTTCAATAATGATGCTTGCAATTCCTTTATGAGCGAGTGCTAAAGCGGTGCTTAAACCAGCGATTCCTCCTCCAACGATGATGGGTGATTGTTCTACAAACGATTTCATATTAAACAAGCAGAATTAAAAGAGTAGTTATTTAAGAAAGCCCTAGAACACATTATAATAGCTTGTCTGGATGATATAAACATCCTGTTGGGTTTGTTTGATCGTACGATAACGAGGGAACATAACGATAAAGGGTTGAGCAGTAAGGGCAAATTTTCTCATCAGCAGCGCCCATATCAATAAAAATATGAGGGTGATCGAATGGTTGTGTCGCGCCTACACACATAAACTCTTTCACACCAATTTCGATTGTTTTATATCCAAGGTCATTTTGAAAATGGGGAATATTGTGATCAGCCATGGCGTACAAACTCCAGAATAAATTGTCTCATTAGTTATGATAAGGCTCTTCTATTTTATAAGTGTGAGTTTGTAATAAAGCGTATCATAATGCAAGATGCTTTTTAAGACAAACTACTCCTCTTTTATGCTATAATCAGAATAGTTGTCTTACTTTTAGCGCTTTGCGCATAGAACCTCGTTCCAAGTATTTTAAAATATTAAATGGAAACATGACAAGAAAAATGGGGCATTGATGTATTATTATGATGATAACATATTATAAAATATTATGTGAGATATTTCGTCAAGGATTTTAGAAAATATAAAAGAAGCTTAGTTAGAATATATGGAAAAGAGGGTGAAAGATAAAATTTCTATATCAAATATAACAATGAAAAATCCGGTACGGTTTATTAATCGAGAGTTTTCATGGCTACAATTTAATAATCGTGTTTTGATGGAAGCAGCTAATTCGAAACATCCTTTATTAGAACGTCTACAATTTCTTTCTATTTCAGCTGCAAATCTTGATGAGTTTTTTATGGTTCGTGTTGCAGGACTAGCAGCTCAAATTCGTGCTCGCGTTACAGCGTGCAGTGCAGATGGGCACACTCCACAGGAACAACTTGATATTGTGCTCGCTGAGATTTCAAAGCTGCAGGCTCACCAACTACGAGAATTGAATGTTTTACGTGATGAATTAAAAAAGAATGATATTGAAATTATTTGTTCTGATGATCTTTCAGAAATTGAAAAATCATGGCTTGAAAAATATTTTCTTGAGACAATTTTTCCTGTTTTAAAACCTTTGCCTGTTGATTCTACTCATCCTTTTCCATTTATTCCTAATTTAGGGCTTTCTATTGGGCTTCAATTGTCTGGAGAAGCTGATCAGAATTCACACACAGTGTTGTTGTCTATTTCAATGCTTTTAAGGCGTTTCATTCTTCTTCCTCAAGAAGGTAATCATTTTCGTTTTATCGCATCTGAAGATGTTATTTGCCTTTTTATTAAACATGTATTTCCTAACTATGAGATTAAAGGAATTGGTACATTTAGAATAATCCGAGATAGTGATATTGAAGTAGAAGAGGAAGCTGAAGATCTTGTTCATTTTTTTGAAACTGCTCTTAAAAGGCGGCGCCGTGGACAGGTTATTCGAATTGAATTTGACGCAAAAATGCCAGAGAGTTTACGCCAATTTATAGCGAATAGTCTTGCTGTTCCTGATCATTGTATTAATGTTCTTGATGGATTTTTGGCGCTTAATATGGTATCAGAGATTGTTTCTATTCCCCGTGATGATCTCAAATTTATTCCTTATATTTCTCGTGTTCCGAAATGTATTCGTGAACATCATGGGGATTGTTTTGCAGCTATTCGTGAAAATGATATTGTGATTCATCACCCCTATGAGACATTTGATGTTGTTGTCCAATTTTTACGTCAAGCTGCTTGCGATCCTGATGTTGTAGAAATAAAACAAACACTTTATCGTACATCAAATGATAGTCCAATTGTTGGCGCTTTGATTGAAGCAGCTGAACAGGGAAAGTCTGTGACTGCTTTGGTAGAACTTAAAGCACGTTTTGATGAGGAAGCAAATATTCGTTGGGCCCGGGATCTTGAATGTGCTGGGGTTCAAGTTATTTTTGGTTTTATTGCATTAAAAACACATGCTAAGATGTCATTGGTTGTGAGACGTGAGGGAAAACGTCTTCGCTCTTATGTTCATCTTGGAACAGGAAACTACCATCCCATTAACGCTAAAACTTATACCGATCTTTCTTTTTTTTCCACGGATGATGTTATTGCTCATGATGTTGCGTTATTGTTCAATTATATTGCGCAATATGAGCGTCCAAATGAAACAATAAAGATTGCTTTTTCACCCTTAACATTGCGTGGTCGTATCTTAGAGCATATTGAGGGAGAAATTGTTCATGCACAACAGGGAAGATTTGCTGCTATTTGGATGAAAGTTAATGCATTGGTTGATCCTGAAATTATTGATGCTTTATATCGTGCCAGTCAAGCAGGGGTGCAAATTGATTTGGTTGTGCGGGGGATATGTTGTTTACGTCCTGGTATTCTAGGAATTTCGGATAATATTCGTGTAAAATCAATCGTCGGGCGTTTTCTTGAACATAGTCGCATTTTTTGTTTTGGGAATGGTCAAGATTTGCCTAATGAAAATGCACTCGTTTACTTAGGCTCTGCTGATATGATGCCTCGTAATTTGGACTATCGTATTGAAATATTGGTTCCAATTTTTAATAAAATAGTGCGTCAAAAAATTCTTTTACAGATTATGTTAGCTAATATCATTGATAATCAACAAAGCTTTGATATACTTAAGGATGGAACATCAAAACGTATTACACCGCAGAGAGGTGAAAGTCTATTTAATGCGCAGGAGTATTTTATGGCCAATACAAGTTTTGCGGGGGAAAATGAGTCTTTTGAGTCTTCTGTTTCGCGCTTGGTTGCGTTGCATCGGCAACAAGCCGAAATACATAAAGACTAAAATCCAATGACATATAGAGATGCTCAAGGTCGGTTAAAAGGGCGTAAGCCTGTTGCTGTTATTGATATTGGCTCAAATTCTGTTCGGTTGGTTATTTATGAGGGGCTTGTTCGATCACCAACGGTTTTATTTAATGAAAAGATTCTTTGTGGTCTCGGTCATGGTGTGGCGAAAACGGGATTTTTAGAAGAAAAATCGATGAAGATGGCGTTGCAAACACTGAAACGGTTTCGTACGCTTTGTCGACAGATTGGGGCAGATGAGGTCTATACTTTAGCAACAGCAGCAGCACGAGATGCACAGAATGGCGTAGCATTTATTCAGCATGCTGAAGATATTTTGCAAAATAAAATATATCTTCTTTCAGGAAGTGAAGAAGCTATGTATTCAGCCTATGGAGTTGTGTCTACCTTTTATCAACCAAAAGGTATTTCTGGGGATCTTGGTGGTGGAAGTCTTGAGCTGATTGATATTGATCATTCTGATGTTGGTGAAGGGATAACGCTCCCATTGGGTGGTTTAAGGCTACAGTATATATCAAATAATGATAGTGCTGTAGCTACAAAAATTGTACATGAGCAATTTTATAAATCGTCTGTTGTTCGTGCTCGTAAAGGTATAGCACGTTATTTTTATGCAGTAGGGGGGACATGGCGTAATTTGGCAAAACTCCATATGGCAATGAAACACTATCGGCTTCCTGTTATGCATGGCTATGAAGTTGATGCTGTTGAAATGGAGAACTTTTTACGTCTTGTAGCACGTGGCAATATTGATAATATGAGAGGGATTGCAGCGGTTTCTCAGAACCGTCGAAAACTTTTATCTTATGGGGCAATAGTTCTTATTGAACTCATTCAGTGTATGGAGTTTGAAAAGATAATCTTTTCTGGTGCTGGCGTTCGTGAAGGTTTTCTTTATTCACGATTGCCGCAGGCGATTCGACTTTCTGATCCTCTCATTGCAGCATGCACAGAAATGGCTATTTTACGGGCACGTTCACCAAAACAAGCAGAAGAACTCATTGATTTTACGACGAATGCTTTTGAAGTTTTTGGAATTTCAGAAACTGAAAATGAATGCCGTTATCGTCAAGCCGCTTGTCTTCTTGCGGATATTGGTTGGCGTATACATCCAGATTATCGAGGCAATGAAGCAGCAAATCAAATAGCTTTAGGATCTTATCCAGGAATTTCTCATGAAGGGCGCCTTTATGCGGCGCTTTCTGTTTTTTTTCGCAATACGAGTTTATTGGTTGATAAAGAATCTCTTCCCATTTTTCAATTAGCAACTCAAAATATAATTGATAAAGCACGTATTCTCGGTGAAACTATGCGTCTTGCTCATCTTTTTAGTGCTTCTGTTGCAGGAATTTTACCTCATTTATTGTGGCATAAAAAAGCAGATCATATTATCTTGCAGATCCCAAAGAATTACGCTGGATTATTAGGAGAACGTCCTCTTGGACGATTAAAGAAGTTATCAACAATAATAAAACAACCTCTCGCTTTTGAAGTTTTTTGATTTTTTTCCTAATTTATTCGTGTTTTATGTCTTATAATAAAGCCATTGACGAGGGATAAGCTAGGTAGCCTGTCATCATGAGCTGAACAACTGGTTGTTTCATAATGCCTGATCCAGACTCTACGCAAGGCATTTTTAATGCCCTGAGCATTCATAAAAGAAAATATAATTTTTTATTCTGTTATTTGCGTCACAGGATGTGATTTGCATTTCATAAGCTTCATGTAAAAATAAAAGCCTTGTCCGTCTTTACGTGACAAGGTTTTCTTTTTATGCTGCGTCGTTATAACGTTTCTGTTTAGCTTTCTTGATTATATTGATAAGATTTGATTGTAGCCAACGCGATAAAAAAACAAATTTTAAAGATTTTTGGAGAGATCCATTGGTTACATGACGCCGCAATGTTGAACCACTTATATGAAGTAATTTTGCACTTTCACGGTTTGGCAAAAGAATATCATTTTCTGACTTTATAAAATCCTTTCACTATAAAAAATAGAAACAAATCATAACTATTTATTAATCATATTTTTGAATTCTTTGTAAGATGCTTAATCTATAAAAAACAGCGCTTTATCATATAATTTCTTATGTGATACTTTATGATTCTTATTGAGATAAAATGAGAGAATCCTACGATATTCGGAGTTCTAATTCAATATAAATAACGCTAGATTATCTTTATAAATCAATATATTGCCTTTGTTAGGTATTTTAGATGCTGGCTCGTTTTTGATTGTTAGATTGCAATCTCGGTAGTTTTTTTATACGATATGGTGACGTGAGGCATTATATCTTTGTTTTTTTCTATTGCTAGGCTGCTATTTTTGTAATGAATGCGCTTTTATTATCAGAGCTTTTTCTTTTTAAAGCTTTTAAATAAGGAGCGGTCTGTTTTTTTAGATTATTTTTAATAGGATTGCTATTTGATTGACCTGATAAAGATTTAGCTGTCATTTTTAATAAGAGTTCACTATTTAATTTTTTAACTTTATCAGAAGTAGGCTTTATTTATCCTGTTTGCATTGGCCTATAGGGCATACCAATTGATGTAGATAATGAGTAGCGTAATGGATTTTTTAAAATAAAAATGTAAATGTAAATTAAAGCTGTTTTGTGCTTATTTTCCCATCGTGAAAGTAAAAACCTATCTGGCCCTTTAGCAGTTGTTCGGCTTTTTGACCAAATATTTCATAGCGCCAGCCATTCATAGCGGGAATATTTTTCTTTATTCCTCCATTGGCAATTTTTTCTAAATCATTAGATGTTGCAATAATTTTAGGGGCAATGCTGTTTTCATTTGCAACAATTTTTAATAACACTTTGAGCAGATCGATAACAGCGGCTGTCGTATCATTGAGTGGATTATGTTTAGGAATGGGGGGTAAAGTGGAAAGATCCACCTCTAATCCTTCGTGGACAGCTTTGATTAATGATTGAGCAATTGAGAATTTATCCCAATTCTTATTAAGACTGCGCAACCGTTTTAATGCAGATTCATCTTTTGGTTGTTGGATTGCTATTTCTATAAGACATTCATCTTTTATAATATGACGACGTGGCATATTGTATTTTCGTGCTTCACGTTCACGCCAAGCTGCTATCTTTTGTAATACAGCAAGTTCACGTGGCTTTTTAATTTGTCCTTTCACTTTTTTCCACGCTTCATCTTCCGGCATGTCATAGGTTTTAGGATTTAAAAGGATTGTTATTTCATCATCCATCCAGTGAGCACGTTGATTTTTTTCTAACCGTTTTTTCAATAACAGGTAAACATCTCTTAAGTAAGTTACATCAGCAAGTGCGTAGAGCAGTTGTTTTTCAGATAAAGGTCGGCAACTCCAGTCTGTAAAGCGGGAGGATTTATCAAGATGATGCCCTGTACAGCGTTGTACAATTTGATCATAGGAGATAGAATCACCAAATCCACAAATTGATCCTGCTATTTGCGTATCAAAGAGAGGGGAAGGAATAACACCTCCAAGGTGATAAATTGTTTCAATATCTTGGCGCGCAGCATGAAAAACTTTTACAACTTTTTTATCGACCATAAGGTCAAAAAATGGTTGTAAATCAATATCTGGTGCTATGGGATCAATCAAAACTGTGACATCTGGTGATGCGAGCTGGATTAAACACAGTTGAGGCCAAAAAGTTGTTTCGCGGATAAACTCAGTATCGACAGTTACAAAATCAGAGGTACGTAGAGCGTTAAGTGCAATTTTAAGATCTGTTGTTTTTGTAATAAGATTCATCATTTTATTATAATTCGATAAATTAAATTTGTGCTTTATTGACTTTATTTCTGAGTTTTTATTCTCATATCTTGACAAATGGTTATTAAAAAGCGTTTGTAGCGCATGTGAATATTATAATCAAAGGCAAAAAACATGCACCGTTATCGCAGTCATCATTGTGCGGCTCTTCGTAGATGTGATGTAGGAACACAAGTTCGTCTTTCAGGATGGGTTCATCGTGTTCGTGATCATGGAGGGATTCTTTTTGTGGATTTACGTGATCATTTTGGAATCACACAAATTGTTGCTGACCCTGCTTCACCAGCTTTTAAAGTTATTGAAAAAGTGCGTTCTGAATGGGTTATTCGTGTGGATGGGGAGGTATGTGCTCGTTCTGATGAGGTTATTAATGCAACGCTTCCAACAGGTGAGATTGAAATTTTTGCACAAGAGGTAGAAATTCTTTCAAAATCTGATGAGCTTCCTTTACCGGTTTTTGGTGAGCCTGATTATCCAGAAGATATTCGATTAAAATATCGTTTTCTTGATTTGCGTCGGGAGACTATGCACAAAAATATCATGCGTCGGACTGAAATTATTGCAGCTATGAGACGGGCTATGCAAAATAATGGTTTTACGGAATTTACGACGCCACTTTTGACAGCTTCATCGCCGGAAGGGGCGCGTGATTTTTTAGTTCCAAGTCGTGTTCATCAGGGAAAATTTTATGCGTTACCGCAAGCGCCACAGCAATATAAACAATTGTTGATGATGTCAGGTTTTGATCGTTATTTTCAGATTGCTCCATGTTTTAGAGATGAAGATCCAAGGGCCGACCGTCTTCCTGGTGAATTTTATCAATTAGATGTTGAAATGAGTTTTGTTGAGCAAGAAGATGTTTTAGCAACTATGGAACCTATTATGCGTTCTATTTTTGAAGAATTTGCGGATGGAAAAACTGTGACACAAAGCTTTCCTCGCATTTCTTATGATGAAGCAATGCGAAAATATGGTTCTGATAAGCCTGACTTGCGTAATCCGATCATTATGGAAGATGTTTCTCAGCATTTTTATAATTCTGGTTTCAAAGTCTTTGCTCAAATTTTAGCGAATGATGAGAATGCACAAGTGTGGGCTATTCCAGCTAAAACGGGTGGAAGTCGTGCTTTTTGTGATCGTATGAATGTATGGGCACAAGGCGAGGGGCAACCAGGACTTGGCTATATTTTCTGGCGTGAAGAAGAAGGAAAATTTGAAGGAGCAGGGCCTATCGCCAAAAATATTGGTGAACAGAGGACTGAAGCAATCCGTATACAGCTTGGGCTTGAAAGTGGGGATGCCTGTTTTTTTGTAGCTGGAGACCCTAAAAAATTCGCATCTTTTGCTGGAGCAGCACGCACAAAGGTAGGGGAAGAATTAGATCTTCTTGATAGAGATAGTTTCTCTTTGGCGTGGATTGTTGATTTTCCATTTTTTGAATGGAATGAAGATGAAAAAAAGATTGATTTTGGACATAATCCTTTTTCCATGCCTCAAGGGGGAGAAAATGCCCTTGCCTGTCAAGATCCTCTTACTATTAAAGCTTTTCAATATGATCTTGTTTGCAATGGTTATGAAATTGCATCAGGTGGAATTCGTAATCACTTACCAGAAATGATGCTTAAAGTTTTTGAACTTGTAGGACTTTCTAAGGAAGTTGTGAAAGATCGTTTCGGTGGTCTTTATCGTGCATTCCATTATGGGGCTCCGCCACATGGTGGCATGGCTGCGGGAATCGACCGCATCATTATGCTGTTGCAAGGTGTTAAAAATTTGCGTGAAGTTGCTTTATTCCCTATGAATCAACAAGCACTTGATCTTTTGATGAGTGCTCCGTCTGAGGTTTCTCCTACACAATTACGTGATTTAGGAATCCGCATGGCTCCTACTCATAAAAATAGTTCATAAAGTTGGTTGTGGATTGTTGTCATCTTTCTACATAAAGTGAAGCGTTGATGCTTCTCTATGGGGTCAGTGTGTGTACTATTTGTAAAAATTGAGATAAACAAAAAATGCTGTTGTTTTGATTTTTTATGAGGGTATTATTTTTAAAAAAATATCTCTCAATGCTGCAATTGTGTTTTACGATGCTTTTTCGTATGAAAGGTATAACTATAAAAGCCTCATGAGTGATATAAAAATCATTGTGTAGCACTATCTTTACTAATAATCACCGTTTTACTTTCTAGATTTCAATATATTGATAGTTCTTGTAAGCAAATGGTTTATAAGAGGTATTTTTCTTCCTTTCTTCATATAGACGCTTTTCCGCTTATGATCAGCGGGGAAATGTTTGTGATTGATTGATTGTAAGAAATGAGAGAATTCTACAATATTCTGGAGTTTCATTTAAGTTGTAAAAAAATGAATTATCTTTATATATCAATATATTATTTATTTTGAAAATGTCAGTTTCTCTATTTAACACTGAAAAAATGATTTACTTTCTTTGTTATTTATCACTTAAAGAGGATATTTAAAAAGTTTTCGATAATGTATGAAGTATTTTCATATACTGCTTAGGACAAGAGGGAAGAACATGTATAAATTTTTCAAATTGATATAATTTTCTGTTCATGTTTTAATTGCAGCACTTATTTTTATGTCGTTGACTTTTAATAAAAAAGTCGACTCATAAAGGGTTGTTTTAAATAAATCCTATAAAATAACTTTTTATTATTGTGGGAACTTTTGTTCTAATATTATGTCTGATAAAATGAATTTACCTTTTGATAAAGAACATATTGAGCCAATAGAATTACGTTCTGCTTTACAGGAACGTTATTTGGCTTATGCGCTTTCTACGATTACGCACCGTGCATTGCCTGATGTGCGTGATGGATTGAAGCCTGTCCATCGGCGGATTGTTCACGCGATGCGGCTTCTCAAACTAAATCCTGGACAGTCTTATGCGAAATGTGCGCGGATTGTCGGTGATGTCATGGGAAAATTTCATCCTCATGGGGATGCATCTATTTATGATGCTTTGGTGCGCTTGGCTCAAAGTTTTGCAGTTCGTTATCCGTTGGTTGATGGACAAGGCAATTTTGGCAATATTGATGGTGATAATGCTGCTGCCATGCGTTATACGGAAGCACGGATGACTGAAGTGGCAGCATTGTTGCTTGAAGGTATTAATGAAAACGCCATTGATTTTCGTTTAACTTATAATGAGGAAGATGAAGAGCCCGTTGTTTTGCCTGGGGCTTTTCCTAATCTTTTAGCAAATGGTTCATCAGGGATCGCTGTTGGTATGGCAACATCTATTCCACCCCATAATGTTGCTGAGCTTTGTGATGCGGCGCTCCATTTAATTGCACATCCCGATGCACATGATGAGGAATTAAATCAGTTCGTTCTTGGTCCTGATTTTCCAACTGGTGGCATTTTAGTTGAGCCTAAAAAGAGTATTGAGGAATCTTATCGTATTGGTCGGGGTTTTTTTCGCTTGCGTTCACGTTGGCATCAGGAATCTGGTAGCCGTGGTTCTTATGTGATTGTGGTGACTGAAATTCCCTATCAGATTCAAAAGTCACGTCTTATTGAAAAAACAGCAGAGTTACTGCTTGCTCGGCGATTACCAATGCTTGAGGATATCCAAGATGAATCAGCAGAAGATATCAGAATCGTGCTGGTTCCTAAAAATCGGTCGGTTGATCCGGAGCTCCTTATGGAGTCTCTTTTTAAATTGACTGACTTTGAAGTAAGATTTCCCCTTAATCTGAATGTTTTGTCTTTGGGAAAAATACCCAATGTCCTTTCTTTGCGAGAAAGTTTGCATCAATGGCTTGAACATCGTCAAGAAGTGCTTATGCGTCGCTCTCATTATCGGCTTGATCAAATTGATAGCCGATTGGAAATTCTCCATGGATATCTTATTGCCTATTTAAATCTCGATGAGGTCATTAAGATTATTCGTGAAGAGGATGAACCTAAAAAGCAGCTTATCAGTCGTTTTGAATTAACAGAAAATCAAGCAGAAGCTATTCTTAATATGCGCTTGCGCTCTTTACGTAAGCTTGAGGAATTTGAAATTCGTAAGGAATTTGAAAGTTTGAAAGCTGAAAAAGAAAAGCTAAAGAATTTGTTAGCTTCTCCTATAAAACAGTGGAAAATAATTTCAGAAGAAATCAAAAAAGTTCGAAACACTTTTGGTCCTGAAACACTCTTGGGGAAAAGACGTACGACGTTTGAAGAGGCACCAAGACATGATCTTGATGATATTCAACAAGCAATGATCGAAAAAGAACCAGTTACTATTGTTATTTCTGAAAAGGGGTGGGTGCGTGCTTTAAAGGGGCATTTAAACGATTATAAAGCACTTTCTTTTAAAGAAGGAGACAGTTTAAAGTTAGCCTTTCCAGCATTTACGACCGACAAGATTGTGCTGATCAGTACGGGGGGAAAGTTTTTTGCTATTGGTGCAAATAGTTTACCTGGAGGGCGGGGACATGGTGAACCTATTCGTCTTTTAGTTGATATGGACGATGAGCACGATATTTTTACAGCTTTTGTGCATCATGCAGAGGGAAAATTGCTCTTGGTTTCGTCTCATGGAAATGGCTTTATTGTCCTTGCTTCAGAAGTGATCGCCAATACACGAAAAGGAAAGCAAGTGATGAATGTCAAATCTCCTGATAAGGTGAAACTTTGTGTTCCGGTAAATGGTGATCATGTTGCTGTGGTCGGTGAAAACCGTAAAATGCTTATTTTTTCTATTGAACAAATACCAGAAATGAATCGTGGTAAAGGTGTTCGTTTACAGCGTTACAAAGAGGGTGGCATTGTTGATGCCAAAACTTTTAATTTATCAGAAGGTTTAAGTTGGCAAGATACAGCTGATCGAATCTTTAACCGCCAAGCTGATGATCTCATTGAATGGATGGGAACGCGTGCGGGCGTCGGGCGTTTGGTTCCAAGGGGATTTCCAAAATCGGGAAAATTTATCAATTAAATTTATTTTATAAACGGGAAAGTGCCGTATGACTTTATGATATGCAATATATTGATTTATAAAGATAACGTATCACTTTTATATTGAAAGAAAGACCTAAAGTGTGAGTTTTTTTCTTAATTTTTGTCTTGTTTAGGTTAAATCAGTAAAAAATATTTGCTTGCATGTCATAAGATGAGGGGGGGATTGTGTGCATAAAAACTATTGAAGAAAAGAATAAAAATATTTCTTATAGACCGTTTGAAATATAAGAGCTATTGCAACAATAGGTATGTTTGTTTTTTAATCAGTGATTATATTTTTGGAAACTGGGAATAGTATTATGATGACGATTTGCGTCTTTATTAAGTAAAGATACTGCTTTTCAATGATTTTATACAGTTCACTGTTTTTTTAACCTTATATCATTCATGAATGTTGTCGTGAAATGATTTGAGAAGTTTATTTTTAAAACAAACATGTGAATGTTCAGCACAAGAGTGTCCTATTTTATATTATAGGCATTTCCTTATTGTTCAAGAGAGATATTATTAATTGTCTCATAAAGCAGTCTTTATTCGTTAGGGTTATTATGATATTGCCTAAAAAGATGACCACGTTCAGCCCATAAAACAAGAAGTATGGCAGTGAGGCTCAGAAAGAAAAATCCTGCTGAGTTTGGGATGGTTGTTTCATCAAATTGTTGGGCAATAAAAAAGCTAAGTCCTGCACCGATAGATGTTTGAAGAAAGCCGGATACAGAAGATGCTGTTCCAGCAATTTCGCCTACAGATTCGAGAGCAAGTGTATTGAAATTGGCCATAATGCCACCACAGGTAAACATTAATATACAATATAACGTCATATAAAAAGGAAAAGGGATAACACCACCTGCTAAGATGGAGCCAATAAACCAAATGCATGAAGTGGCACAAAAGAGCAAAAGCATAGTATGAGCAATACGTCTCATTCCAAGACGTCCGACAAGTCGAGAATTCATGAATGATGAGAAAGCCTGAAATGCAGCACCGATGGCAAATGCGATAGGAAACCAAAAGCCTAAGTTATAAATTCCTTCATAGGTTTGTTGTGATGTATTAACAGCAATAAAAATGCACCCTAAAATGATAGAAGTTGCAAGTGTATAGCAAAGTGTTGTACGATTTGTCACAACAATCCATAAATTGTGTTTGACTGAAGAAAAGGAAAGAGGGCGTTGTTCATGAAGTGTTTCAGGCAAGCGGAATTGAATCCAAATCATCAGCCCGAAACCAATCATTGCCATGAAAATAAAAATATGTTGCCAATGTCCGAGTAGTAAAATGACCTGTCCTGTTGCGGGACCAACCATTGGTGCAACAAGAAAAACCATCATAACAATAGACATAACTTCTGCCATTTTTCGACCACTGTAAAGATCACGTACGACGGAAACTGTAAGAACCCGCATAGCAGCTCCTCCAATACCTTGCAAGATACGCAAAATAAGTAAGAGAGAAAAATCAGTTACAAAGGCACAGCCAATCGCCGTAAATGAATAAAAAGCAAGACCAATAAGGATAAGTTTACGTCGTCCATACCGATCGCTTATGGGACCGAAAAATATTTGAGCAATACCATAGCTAATAAGATAACTCGAAATGATATAATGTTGATCATTTTCATTAAGAACATTTAAGCCGTCTAAAATGTTGGGCATAGCTGGCAGCATAATATCAACAGCTATAGCGTTAATAGCCATGAGAGAAGCAATAAGAACAACAAATTCTTTATAGCCAATTTTTTTTCTAATCGCATCACTATGTGTTTGTTCATTGAGTGAATATGACATATGGCATCCTTGAAATAAAAATTTCGTCTGAAAACAGCTCTTTTTAAGAGTCTGAATAAAATGAAAGATACCTATGATTGATTGCAGGGAATATTTTTTTCTTTCAAAAGTTCCTGTAACTCATTGTTTTGAAACATCTCTTTAACAATATCACAGCCTCCGATAAATTCACCTTTGATATAAAGCTGTGGAATTGTTGGCCAATTTGAGTAATCTTTAATCCCTTGACGCAATTCGTTAGAAGTTAAGATATTAATCCCTTTATAATTCAATCCTAAATAATCAAGGATCTGAACAACTTGTCCTGAAAACCCGCATTGCGGAGCGTCAGGTGTTCCTTTCATGAATAAAATGACGTCGTTTGTTTTAATCTCGTTGTCAATAAAATCATGAACAGTGGTCATTTTTATCCCTCGATATTTCAGATTTTTATCAGTGTGTAATTTATATTCATACTGTTTTTAATCGTATTAAATGTGTGAATGCAAGAAGAAATTTTAGATTATTTTGGAATATTTGTTTGCAACATTAAGGCATGAAGGTCATTTCCCATATTGCCTTTAAGGGCATCATAAACCATTTTATGTTGTTGAACACGGGTTTTACCACGAAAACTTTCAGAAATAACTTCTGCAGCATAATGTTCTCCATCTCCAGCAAGATCACGAACTATTACAATAGCATCAGGAATACTTTCACAAATAAGCGTTTCAATTGCATGGGCACTCATCGCCATCATTATTCTCCTATGTTATTCATTTTTTTATAAAGGCTGTTTAAGAGAAAAAACAATTTTTACTCTTCACCCATAAATTGTGGAAACCAGTTTTCATAGGCTTTTGTGAGTTTGTCTATAGAAAGTTTTAGTATTCCATCTATATCAAGTGCATCACCTGCAACGTTACCTAGCTCTATTAAAGAAACTGCACTTATTTGTGCGAGCTCTTTAAGGCTATTGAGTGCTTCAGGTTTGACTGCTAAAAGATAACGTCCTTGGTCTTCTCCAAAAAGTTCTGCATGTTCTGGTGATTGGTTGCTTAATTTTGTTTTGATCCCTTTACCTGCTTTAATGACCATTTCTGCAAGCGCAATCGCTAATCCTCCATCAGAAAGATCATGGGCGGCGTGAACAAAACCACGATGTATGACATCTCGAACAAATTGACCATGCTTTTTTTCAAGTTGTAAATCTACGTGAGGGGGGGCACCTGCATCAATATTTAAAATGTTTCGCGCATAGATTGATTGTCCTAAATGAGAACCGCAATCTCCCACTAAAACAATATAATCTCCATTTTGCATCCCCTTTATTGTTACCATTTTAGACCAATCACCAAGAAGTCCTACACCAGCAATTGTAGGGGTTGGAAGAATAGCTTCTCCATTTGTTTCGTTGTAAAGAGAAACATTGCCTGAAACGATAGGGAAATCGAGGATTCTACAAGCTTCCCCTATCCCTTTAATAGCCAAGACCAGTTGTCCCATAATTTCAGGTTTTTCAGGGTTACCAAAATTGAGATTATCTGTAGCAGCCAACGGCGTTGCACCTGTCGTACTAATATTTCGCCAACATTCTGCGACAGCTTGTTTTCCTCCCTCATAAGGGTCTGCTTCACAATAGCGAGGTGTTACATCAGAAGAAAAAGCAAGAGCACGTTTGCTATTGTTGCCTACACGGATAACGCCTGCATCGCCTCCTGGGCGGATAAGGCTATTTCCTTGGATAAGGGTATCATATTGTTCATAAATCCATCGTCGTGAACTTTGATCAGCAGAATTCAATAAGCTCAAAAGCGCATCACCAAGATTGTTAACTTTTTTGACGTCTTCTGTTTTCAGGAGTGTTTTTTTTGCAGGTTCACTCCAAGGACGGTCATAAACAGGTGCTTCATCACCAAGTTCTTTGATGGGAAGATTAACAACTTCTTTCCCTTGATGAAATACACGGAAACGTAGATCATTGGTTGTTTTTCCAATAATGGAAAAATGGAGCCCCCATTTATGAAAAATTGCTGCTGCTTGCTTTTCTAACTCTGGTTTAAGAACCATGAGCATACGCTCTTGGCTTTCAGAAAGCATCATTTCATAGGCTGTCATGTTTTCTTCACGAACGGGAACTGCATCAAGATTAAGCTGTATTCCTAGATTGCCTTTTGCACCCATTTCAACGGCAGAAGAGGTGAGACCTGCAGCTCCCATATCTTGAATAGCAACCACAGCTCCAAGTTCCATGAGCTCTAAACATGCTTCAAGAAGACACTTTTCTGTAAAAGGATCACCGACTTGAACGGTTGGACGTTTTTCACTGATTGAATCATCGAATTCAGCAGAAGCCATTGTTGCTCCACCGACACCATCTCGCCCTGTTTTTGCCCCAAGATAAACAACAGGGAGTCCGATGCCTTGCGCTTTAGAATAAAAAAGGGCGTCTGTCTTTGCAATACCGGCTACAAAAGCGTTAACAAGGATATTGCCATTATAACGCTCATCAAAATTTACTTCTCCACCAACCGTTGGAACGCCAAAAGCATTGCTGTAACCACCAATACCAGAAACAACACCGGAAACAAGATGGCGTGTTCGTGGATGATCAGGAGCGCCAAATCGCAATGCATTCATAGCGGCGACAGGACGGGCTCCCATTGTGAAGACATCACGTAAAATACCACCAACACCTGTTGCTGCACCTTGATAAGGTTCAATATAAGAAGGATGGTTATGGCTTTCCATTTTAAAAACCACACATTCCCCTTCACCAATATCAACAACGCCAGCATTTTCACCAGGCCCTTGAATGACACACTTTCCTTCTGTTGGAAGAGTTTTTAGCCATTTTTTAGAGGATTTATAAGAACAATGTTCGTTCCACATTGCAGAAAAAATTCCTAGTTCAGTAAATGTTGGCTCTCTACCGATTAACGTCAGGATACGTTGATATTCATCTTCTTTTAGCCCGTGTTGTGCAATGAGCTCTGGTGTAATAGTGATGTTATCGCAAGGCTTCATGAGTATTTATCCGTTAAATTAACTGAAATTTAGCATTTTAGTTTCTATCTAGCAGCTATTATAAGCAATAATGTTGTTTAATAATAAAAATATTCATAGACCGTAAGCTGAAGATTTTGTTCGTTTGTTTGATGGGATTTAAGACCAAAAACGATCTTAAATAATTATGTATTTAGAAAATAATATCCATTGTTGTTTGTGAATAATTCCGTTCATGGATTTACGACGCAAGATATAGACCTTTGTTTTTTATAATTATGGAGCACAAGAATTTTTCGGCATCATCCATTTGCTAACTCTAAAGCACTTTGAAAAAGTAAACGACCGTCAACACCTCCATGAGCGGGTTCAATAAAGTTTTCAGGATGAGGCATCATACCAAGAATATTACCAGCTTTATTAACAATACCAGCAATATCTTTTATTGAGCCATTAGGATTTGTATTTTCTGCATAACGAAAAACAATTTGTTGATTATCTTCCATTTGTTTTAATGTTTCACTATCAACAAAATAATTCCCATCGTGATGGGCAACGGGACAACGAATAATTTGTCCTTTAGAATAATATCGAGAAAATTTTGTCTTGGCGTTAACGACTTCAAGTTTGATTTCACGACAAACAAATTTTAAAGAAGCGTTACGCATTAAAGTACCGGGTAATAATCCAGCTTCCAACAAAATTTGAAATCCATTACAGATCCCTATTATTGTAGTCCCTTCTTGTGCTTTTTCACGAATGGCCTTTAAGATAGGGGTTCGCGCTCCAATAGCGCCACACCTTAAGTAGTCGCCATAAGAAAAACCACCAGGAATAATAATAACATCTACATCTGGAATTGTTGTTTCTGTTTGCCAAATTTTTAGTGGTTCAACTCCCGTTATATGATGTAATGCTGCAATCATATCTCGGTCACGATTTAATCCAGGAAGTTGAATGATAGCAGTTTTCATGAGCGTTCCACTTAAAGAAGTTCGATTGTATAATTTTCGATGACAGTATTTACGAGTAACTCTTCACACATCTGGTTAAGTTTTTTCTTTGCGCTTTCAGAAGGTAGATCATCAAGAACAATATCAAAAACCTTTCCTTGACGAATGGAATGAATGCCCTCGAAAGCTAAACTTTTTAAAGCACCAACAATTGCTTCTCCTTGTGGATCAAGAACGCTTTCTCTTAAAGTAACTGTAATGCGTGCTTTCATTTTTTGCTTCCTGTTGTTAAAAGAACCTCTCCTTTGAAGAGGGGGTATTTATATAAGGTGATAATATTTTACCTTGTTTTTATTTTACGAGAACGGGACCACTTGGTCGTGTAGGTTCATTTTCATTCATAATACCAAGACGTTTGGCAACTTCTTGATAGGCATTAATAAGCCCACCCATATCACGACGAAAACGGTCTTTATCCATTTTTTCTTGTGTGTGCATATCCCATAGTCGTGCAGAATCAGGAGAGATTTCATCAGCAAGAACAATGCGCATTGTTTCATCTTCCCACAGGCGACCAAATTCCATTTTAAAATCAATTAATTGGATGTTAACACCGGCAAAAAGCCCAGAAAGAAAATCATTAATACGAATTGAAAGTTGCATGATATCTTCTATCTCTTGTGGGACAGCCCACCCAAAAGTTGTGATATGTTCTTCCGTTACCATAGGATCATCGAGAGAATCATTTTTATAGTAGAATTCAATGATGGATTGCGGAAGCGGGGTTCCTTCTTCCAGTCCTAAACGCTTAGCAAGAGAGCCAGCAGCAACATTGCGAACAACAACTTCCAACGGAATGATTTCCACCGCTTTAATAAGCTGTTCGCGCATGTTTATACGTTTGATAAAATGTGTTGGGATGCCCAAACGTCCAAGATGGCTAAAAATATGTTCCGAAATTCGGTTGTTTAAAACCCCCTTTCCATCGATAATTTCATGTTTTTTTGCATTAAAGGCAGTTGCATCATCTTTAAAAAACTGAATATAAGTCCCTGGTTCAGGTCCTTCATATAAAATTTTAGCCTTGCCTTCATAAATACGGTGGCGACGATTCATCATGATTCTCTATTTATCTTGAGAGGTTTTTAATAACATTGATAAATGATACTATCCTAATTGATAGAATTTCTCAATGATATTGCTATGATACTTTTATAATTTTTGTCATTACACGTTTATCCAAAGGTGAAGATACATAAGCGATGAGAAAGAAGATCATCTCTTTTGGATCAAATTTTTGCAAGAAAGTGAGAGAGGACCATAAGCCCTTCAGGCCAAGGTCCGTGTCCGGATTCTGCGTTAATATGGCCAGAATACCCAGCATCAACAAAGAGTGATCCCCAATCATTGGCAATTTTTTCTGCTACTGAAAATTGACAAAACTCATCGTTGCGACTGGCTATGACAATAGAAGGAAAAGAAAGCTTTTGGCGATGATAGGGGCCAAATGTCATTAAATGTTTGGGACGTATTTTTTCATTGGCGACATCTGGAGGTGCAACAAAGAAAGCGCCACAAATTTTTTCTGTATTTTGTACAGTTGCATGAATAACACTGGGAACTCCTAATGAATGAGCAATAAGCATAACAGGCCTTTGAGCTTTTGCGATGGCGGTTTTAACTTTGTTAACCCACTCTTCACAAACAGGCTTTGACCAATGGAGTTGTTCAATGCGGCGGGCTGTCGACAATTTTTTTTCCCAGCGTGTTTGCCAATGATCTGGACCAGATCCTTTGTAGCCAGGAACAATAAGAATATCGAGTTGATTTGCTTTCATGAATTGTTTTCTTTGTTACAACAGATTTTTGATCATAGGTGGAATGGATTTTGGTTTTCTATGTCGCTTTATTGTTCTTCAAAAACACGTTTAAAAATCGTATTGATATGTTTGGTGTGGTAAGAAAGATCAAATTTTTCGCGAAGTTCTTCTTCACTTAAAGCTTTGGTAACATCTTTGTCGTTGAGGAGTTCTTCTAAAAAATCTTTTCCTTGTTCCCAAACTTTCATCGCATTTCGTTGTACAATCCGATAAGAATCTTCACGACTAATCCCTGCTTGTGTGAGTGCTAAAAGAACCCGTTGTGAGTGAACAAGACCGCGGAATTTATTGAGATTTTTTTGCATATTTTCTGGATAGACAATGAGATTTTCAATGACAGATGTGAGGCGAGAAAGAGCAAAATCAAGTGTAATCGTCGCATCTGGAGCAATATAACGCTCAACAGATGAATGGGAAATATCACGTTCATGCCAAAGAGCTACATTTTCCATGGCCGGGAGTGCAAATGCACGTACCATACGGGCTAGTCCAGTTAAATTTTCTGTTAAAACTGGATTACGTTTATGAGGCATTGCCGATGAACCTTTTTGCCCAGGTGAGAAATGTTCCTCTGCTTCAAGAACTTCTGTTCGTTGTAAATGGCGTATTTCTATTGCTAGCCTTTCAATAGAGGAAGCAATAACACCAAGTGTTGCAAAAAACATAGCATGACGATCTCTTGGTATTACTTGGGTGGAAACCGGTTCAGCACGCATCCTCAAGGCTTTTGCTACATGTTCTTCAACGCGTGGATCGATATTAGCAAAAGTTCCTACAGCTCCTGAAATCGCGCAAGTAGAAATTTCTTCTCGTGCGGCAAGAAGACGTTTGCGACAACGGGAAAATTCAGCGTATGCAAGAGCAAACTTGATTCCAAAAGTTGTCGGTTCAGCATGAATGCCATGACTCCGCCCAATGGTGATTGTTTCTTTATGCTCAAAAGCACGTCTTTTTAATGCTTCAAGAAGTTGATCTATATCCTCTAGCAAAATATCACTCGCACGCATCAATTGAATGTTCAGCGTTGTATCGAGAACATCAGATGATGTCATACCTTGGTGGATAAAACGTGCTTCTGGTCCAATGAATTCAGCGAGGTGGGTTAGAAATGCGATAACATCATGTTTGGTAATTGCTTCAATTTCATCAATGCGATTGACATCAAATTTAGCTGCTGCCCCTTTTTCCCAAATGACTTTGGCGGCTTCTTTCGGAATAATCCCTAAGTGAGCAAGGGCATCACAGGCATGGGCTTCAATTTCAAACCAAATACGATATTTTGTTTCGGGAGACCAAATTGTTACCATTGCAGGGCGGGAATAACGTGCGATCATCATTTTTTTCCTTGTTGTGAGAGGATTGCGGCTTGGCGCAATGCACTAATACGAGTTTTGTAAAGCTCTTTATTTCCATCTTTATAAATTGCAGAGCCTGCGACAAATACATTTGCACCAGCTTTTGCAGCTATCCCAATTGTATCAACGGTGATACCACCATCAACTTCAAGGTCAATAGGGCGGTTTGCAATCATGCTTTTAACGCGCTTAATTTTATCTTTTATTTCTGGAATAAAACTTTGTCCACCAAAACCGGGATTGACCGTCATGATGAGAATGAGATCTAATTGATCAAGCAAATATTCAAGCATATGTTCAGGGGTGCTTGGATTGAGTGCGATTCCTGCTTTTTTCCCCATTTTTTTGATTGTTTGGAGTGAACGATGAAGATGTGGACCTGCTTCAGCATGAATAGTTATAATATCTGAACCTGCTTTTGCAAAAGCTTCTAAATAAGGGTCTACTGGTGCGATCATCAGGTGGACATCAAATATTGCTTTTGTTAATGGGCGCAGAGCTTTGACGATTTCAGGACCAAAGGTGATGTTAGGAACAAAGTGCCCATCCATAATATCAAGATGAAGCCAATCTGCACCAGCATCAACAACATCTAACATTTCTTGTCCAAGTTTAGAAAAATCAGAAGCCAAGAGAGAAGGCGAAATGAGATGAGCGTGGGGCATTAAAATCTCCTTAGATTGGCAGTTTTTATCATATCGCTGTGTATACACAAATATTTTTTGTGTTATGACGGAAAAGAAAAAATATGTATTATAGGTCTTTTTATGGAAAGATCGCTTGAAATTTTAAAGCTTTATAAGTGAAAGATATGTCGAATCATAAAACATATTTGATGCCTGAACTTCAACATAAACATACTATTGCGGTTTCTTCCCAAGAATATCGAGATGCCATGAGTCTTTTTGCAGGAGCTGTGCATATTGTGACAACAAATGGTATTAAGGGAAGACGCGGGGTGACTGTTTCGGCGTGTTGTTCTTTATCTGATAATCCTCCAACCCTTCTTGTTTGTCTTATGCGTCATAATTTAAAGAATCAGGTATTTATGGAGAATGGAAATTTTTGTGTTAATAGCTTGGCAGGAAAACATCGCTCATTAGCGGATGTTTTTTCGAGGCGTTGCAATTTTACACAAAATGAGCGTTTTGATGTTGCTCAATGGGGAGCTTTGCAAACGGGGGCGCCTAGTCTTTCAGACGCTCTAGCGTCGTTTGATTGTCGTTTGATTTGTTGGCACGAACACGCAACTCATTGTGTTTTGATTGGTGAGGTTGTTGCAATTAACTGTAATAAAGAAAAAGATGCTTTGATGTATTTGAAACGTGAATATCACACTTTGCCTTTATAAAGATTTTATTTTTTGCATTGATGAAATGATTTATTGTTGCTTCATTTAGATTTTAAACAATGTAGAGAGTAGGGGAGGGATGACTCTGATATCTGATTTCCTTCTTTTTAAGGTTTTTCAATAAGCGAGAAAAATGATTCTGGATGAGATTTAATCAAGAGTTCAATCTACATAAATAAAGTGATCAAATCTAAACAGTACATTTAAATATATTCGTCGATTGTTATGAAAAAACATTTTACTCTTGTGTTGATGGGTATTGCACAATATATAGACCGCACATAGCATATGTGGAGGTTTTTTATTGCATGAGCGAAGAGATTTATGGTCAATATCGCCCTAGTGAAGATGAGCCTTTTATGAATGAGCGGCAAAAGGCGTATTTTCGTGCTAAATTGGTTTCTTGGAAGAATGATATATTAAAAGAAGCTCGTGAGACTTTGGAAAATTTGCAGGAAGAGAATGTTGGTCAACCCGATTTGACTGATCGGGCTTCTTGTGAAACTGATCGTACAATCGAATTACGTGCTCGTGATCGTCAGAGGAAACTTATTTCAAAAATAGATGCTGCTTTAGAGCGCATTGATAATGGGACATACGGTTTTTGTGAAGAAACCGGCGAACCCATTAGTATAAAGCGTCTTGAGGCTCGGCCGATAGCCGTTTTGTCATTGGAAGCGCAAGAACGTCACGAACGACGTGAAAGAGTTTATCGCGATGATTAAGGTAAGGTTATTAAGATGATAAACAAACGAAATTCGTGGTGATAAAATTGTATATTTTTATTTTTGAGGGGTAGGAATGAATAAAGATGGTTCTTGCCGCCCCTCAATTTCGGCGGTGATGGCTGAATCTTTTACCGCTTGATTCGTAAAAGGAGAGGGACTTTTATCCGATATATCGTTTCTTTCTGTAGGGGTGGAATTTAGATGTGTGTGTGTTTCTCTCTTTTGTATTTTGGATGTACCGGTAATATCGGATTCTACAACCATATCTGTTAATCCACCAATAAGGAGCAAATGTTCTTTATTATCGCAACGGATTAAAACAAGGCGGCGTGCTCGATCTATAGAAATTACTTCACATAATGCTAATCGCGATAGGCTTTTTTTTCTATTAATGTTGAATCTTCTTGTATTTAAACGGCGTAAAAATACGATAATTATGGTAATAGCTGCGGTTGTTATTACAAAAATCAAAAAGCTTATCGTTATGTTTGCCGCAGATACACCTATTTGCTCTGATAACCAGATATACATAGATTTTCTCCCATTTTGTATGGAAATATTATTTTTTATTGAGATAAATTTATAAACATACCCTCAAAAGGTTCACTTATAACGTAAGAAATAAACTTTTGAATATTAAGCGATCTTATCTTAGATAATATCATAGTATATACTTTATAACAACATAACAACGAATATAAAGGAAGTTTTGTGACATAAGAAATAGCTATAAGCTAAGGCAAAGAGAGATGGATAAAGATTTTGAGAATAATGAAAGATCAGCGTCTTCGTTTCATCGGAGAGTTGTTATTTTTGGTGTTGTTTTTGTATTAGGTTTTCTTTTCATTGTGGGTATTTTAGGTTTTTTTTATACACAAAACTATTTGCAACAGGCGATATCAATATCTTTTTTGATTCTAGCAATGATCGGTGTTGCAACACTCGTTTTGTGTGGAATGGGAATTTTAAGATATCATGTGTGGTCGCATGAAGATTTTGATTTTAGCATCTTTAATAGGAGCGATGATGCAATTGTAATCTCTGATCTTTCTGGTTTTGTTTATTATTCTAATCAAAACTATCGAAAAATTCTGACCTATAGGCCTGAAGTGTCTTGTTATAGGGTTATTGCGGATCTTCCAGGAGCTGGTGCCCTCTCGTACCGCTTAAAGGTTGCAGCCTGTAATAATCTTGCAGCGCAAGAGGAATTAAGAGTAGAACAGCCAATTTTTACCGATTCTACACCAAAAAAGTCTGTTTGGTATAATATTTCCATTCAACCTATCACAAAACAGAAAAAAAAGCTTTTATTTTGGCGTATTACTGATATTTCGCACTTACAACAAACGCGAGAAGTTTTTTTCTCGAACCTTCAAGAGGCTATCAATCACTTGGATCAAGCTTCTATTGGTTTTGTATCCGTTAATAGACAAGGAACTATTCTTTATGCCAATGCGACTTTTGCAGAATGGTTTTCAATTGATTTAGCTAATTTCTCAATTGGTCAATATAATTTTGATTTGTTATTTGATAGCGTTGGCGCTAAGAGCTCATGGAGTGATATCTGTTTACAAACCAACAGATATCAAAGTTCAGGTTACTCTTTACCTTATAGGCTTTCGTTATGTTTAAATTCACACACGACTTGTGAGAAAATATTCCATTGTCTTATATCTGTTTCTTCTCTCTTAGAAGAGGAGGCTATTTATCGTATTGTGATCATTCCACAACAAATACAAAAAGAAGAGGACGATCAATTAAAATTACCCCGTATATTAGGAGAATATTTTGATGCGAGTCCTTTTGCAATAGCCGTGGTGGATCATGCAGGGCAATTGGTTCATATGAATAAAGCTTTTTCATCACTCACAGGATGTATGGACAAAGCTGTCAATTTTTATGATGTTATTTCTCGTCGTGATTGTGTGCAGTTAGAGCGTTCTTTTCAGAGAATTGCAACAAATAAAAATTATTTTGTTTCTCTAGAAACTGTTTTAGAAAAAAATGAAGAATGCCATTTACGGCTCCATATTATGTCTGTACCGCCCTATCATGGTGATGTATTGCAAGATTTGCTTATTATCTCTGTGATTGAAACAACCGAACAAAAAACTCTTGAAGATAAAATGATGCAAAGTCAGAAGATGCAAGCTGTAGGACAATTGGCTGGCGGCATTGCTCATGATTTTAATAATGTTTTAACAGCAATTTTAATGTCGTGTGATCTTCTTTTAAATACGCATCGTAGTTCTGATCCTGCTCATGCTGATCTGATCAATATTAAAAATAATGCTAATCGTGCAGCTGCTCTTGTACAGCAATTATTAGCTTTTTCTAGAAAGCAAACACTTCGACCTGAAGAAGTTGATTTTACAGAGTTTTTATCAGACATTCGCAATCTTATTTTACCACTTTTGGGTAATAATATTCAGTTAAAAATTATTCATGGAAGAGATTTGTGGAGCGTTGAAGTTGATCAAGCATCTTTTCAGCGTGTTATTATGAATTTGGTTATTAATGCGCGTGATGCCATGTTAGATGGAGGTATTGTTACGATTGCGACAAATAATATTACAAAGCAACAAAGTGCTGAATTTAATCATCTTGGATTAGCAATTGGCGAGTATGTGCAATTGACTATTTCAGATACAGGAGCTGGTATATCTGCTGCTATACAAGAAAAAATGTTTGAGCCATTTTTTACAACAAAAGAAGTTGGAAAAGGAACAGGACTTGGTTTATCAATGGTTTATGGAATTATCAAGCAGAGCGGTGGGTATATTTATTGTGAAAGTAAAGAAGGTGAAGGAGCAACATTTCATATTTTTCTTCCCCGTTATATCCCCAATATAAAAGGAGAAATTTCTCAAAAGGTTGAAAAAGATGAAGAGAAAGATAAAAATATAGACTTAACAGGATCTGCGACTGTTTTATTGGTTGAAGATGAAGATGCGGTCAGAATGGGGGGGGTAAGAGCTCTTCAAATGAGAGGATATACGGTTTTAGAGGCTGCAAGTGGGGTGGAAGCACTCTCTATTCTTGAGGAACAAAAAGGAGATGTTGATATTATTGTTTCCGATGTGGTGATGCCAGAAATGGATGGGCCCACTTTATTGAAGGAAGTCCGTAAAAACTATCCTGGTATCAAATTTCTTTTCGTTTCTGGATATGCAAAAGATGCTTTTGCTAAAAATCTTCCACAAGATGCTGTTTTTGGTTTTTTATCTAAACCTTTTACACTCAAACAGTTAGCTGTAACAGTTAAAGAAACACTTTCGTCATGAGCAAAAATTTATGCAATAGAAAAAGTGCGTATTTTAAGATTTTTTAGGCTAAATACGAGAGCATTTTGATAAATAGAGCTTATGATAATGTCATAGAACTAAATAAAGAAGAAGAATTTTGAAAATGAAATAAAATTCAAAAAAATCACATGTTTTGTGCAAAAATTTATTGAAGAGATGGGCTCTATTATGTCAACATTTCATAGAGATTTTCAATTGTAGATACTGAGCAGAAACTATGTGTAAAGCATTGAAATATGCTGATTAATAGATTGTTGATACACTCAAAAAGATAAAAGCTGTTGTTGCGTATCTATCATTTTGCTCTTTCCTTCAATAAATGCTTTTAAGGCTTCGGGGTAGAGTTTATGCTCTACTTTAAGAACTCTTTCTGCTAAGCGCTCAGCAGTATCATGGGGATAGACTGGAACGGCTGCTTGGGCAAGGATTTTTCCTGCATCCACGTCTTCTGTAACAAGATGAACAGTGCAACCTGTAATTTTTACACCTGCTTGTAAAGCTTTTTCATGTGTGTTTAAGCCTTTAAATGAAGGCAAAAGAGAAGGATGAATGTTTAAAATTCGTCCTTCATAAAGTTTTACAAAACGTGGTGAGATAAGGCGCATATACCCTGCAAAGCAGAGAAAATCTGGTTTATATTGATCTAAAATCGTAAAAATATTTTCTTCATGCTCTTCTTTTGTTTTGTAAATTTTACGATCAACAATATGAATGGGTAAGTTATGATTTTGTGCCTTTTCAATACCATTTGCACGCGGATTATCGCAAATAACAGCGACAATTTCAGCAGGATATTCCGTTTGTTGGCTTGCTTGAGCAAGGGCGACCATATTCGAACCATTACCAGAAATAAAAACGACAATTTTTTTTTTCATAAATTCAGTACCCCTTTATAAAGTATTCCTTTATTTTGATCTTGGCGTTTTATTAAAATGCCAAGTGGAGTTACAGTTTCTCCTTTTCTTTCAAGAGCTTGTGTAATTGTTTCAGCTGCATGCTGTGCTACGATAATGATCATGCCAATACCACAATTGAATGTTCTTAACATTTCTGTTTCTTCTATTTTACCTTGTTTGGCAATCCATGAAAATACTGCTGGAACATTGATGGTAGAAAGATTAATTTCAGCGCAGAGAGAAGATGGAAGGACACGTGGAATATTTTCAGGAAAGCCTCCACCCGTAATATGAGCAAGAGCTTTAATCCCTTCATATTTTCGCATGATGGGAAGAAGCGATTTTACATAAATGCGTGTTGGTGTAAGAAGTGCTATACCAAGGCTGTTTTCAGGGGAAAAAGGGGCAGGGTTATTCCATTTGAGATAATTTTGCTGGATGATTCGTCGAACAAGCGAAAAGCCATTGGAATGAATTCCAGAGGAGCTTAGACCTAATATAACATCACCTTCTATCAAATCTTTTGAAGGGAGTAGCTTGCTGCGTTCGCATGCTCCTACAGCAAAACCGGCTAGATCATAATCTCCCTCTGCATACATTCCTGGCATTTCTGCAGTTTCTCCTCCAATAAGAGCAGCACCGGCTTGTTTACATCCTTCTGCAATACCAGAAACAATCGCAGCCCCTTGTTCAGGGTCGAGCTTTCCAGTTGCAAAATAATCCAGAAAAAAAAGCGGTTCAGCTCCTTGTACAAGTAAATCATTGACACACATAGCAACGAGATCAATACCTACAGTATTATGGTGACCTACTTCGATAGCAATTTTTAATTTTGTTCCCACTCCATCATTGGCTGCTACGAGGATAGGATCTGTAAAGCCAGCGGCTTTTAAATCAAAAAGGCCACCAAACCCACCAATTTCTGCATCTGCTCCGGCTCGTTTTGTAGCGCGTATAAAGGGTTTGATTTTTTCTACCATGGCATTACCCATATCGATGTTTACACCGGCTTTTGCGTAGGTAAGGCCGACTTTGGATTTATTCTTTATAAGATCTTGATTGCTCATTGGAGCCTTCCTTTAATGGAAAATCAGGTTTTGATATTATGCAATGCCATGATAGAGTTCTCTCTGCAAGAGATATTGATAAGAAAATAAGCAACTTTTCTTGTAGCTTATTTTGAAGTTGTTTATAATTCTTTGTGAAGTTTTTTTTAGGATATTTTATGAGCAAGATATCAGATAATCACGGACAGTCTTCTTGGAAACTTATGAGAAAGAAAGTGAGTGAGAATACATCTCGTGATCGTTATAAGACTTATGTGCCAGCGTACACTCAATTACCGTTGCCGAATAATATGAAAAGACAAATCTTTTTTTGGCTGGGTACGCTGATTTTTTTCATTCTTTTTATGTTTGTTTTTGGATCGATTTTGCTTCCTTTTGTGGCAGGGATTGTGTTGGCTTATTTTCTCAATCCCATTGTTCAATTACTTGAAAAATTTGGTATTCGTCGTGTGTTTGGGACTGTCCTTATTACCTTATTTATTGTTATTATCTTTGTTGCTGCTTTAGTTATTTTGATTCCTGTTATTAGTTGGCAAATACAGCAATTTATGAGTGATGGTTTACCTGTTTATATTAATCGTATTCAAACCTTTTTTGTTGAGCATGATTTTGATTGGTTAAGGCGCTATTTTGGAAGTGATCCAAATGAATTACGGAATAATATTAAAGGATTTTTGGGCGAAGGTTCGGATTTTATTACGTCTCTTTTGAATTCACTTTTAAAGTCAGGAAAGTCAATCGTTAATATCGTTAGCCTATTTGTTGTGGCACCTGTGGTGGCATTTTATATGTTATTAGATTGGCCACGTATGGTAACAGCAATCGATTCGTTAATACCGCGTGATCATCTTGAAACCGTCCGTAGTATTTTTCATGAAATGGATAGAGCTATTGCAGGCTTTGTTCGTGGACAAGGAACAGTTTGTCTCATATTGGGAGGCTATTATGCTATTGGTTTAACGATTGCAGGACTCAATTTTAGTCTTTTGATTGGTATGTTTATTGGTCTTATTAGCTTTGTTCCTTATATCGGCACAATGAGTGGTTTGCTCCTTTCTGTTGGTATTGCATGGGTCCAGTTTTATCCCAATAATTGGGGGGGAATCATTGTTGTGATGGCACTTTTTTTAATTGGTCAATTTATTGAAGGTTATATTCTTCAACCCAAGCTTGTAGGTTCATCAGTGGGATTACATCCCGTATGGTTGATGTTTTCACTTTTTGCTTTTTCTTCACTCTTTGGTTTTACTGGTATGCTTGTTGCTGTTCCTGCGGCAGCGGCTGTTGGCGTTTTAGTTCGTTTTGCTCTTCATACTTATCTGAGTTCTCAGATGTATTCGCGAAGCGGAAATTCGGAGCCGCTAAAATGAATGGGCGTGAAACGCAATTATCTTTAAATTTTCCTTATGATCCGATTTCTCAATTTGAGGATTTAGTGGTAACGGAAAGTAATGGTATGGCTTTTCAGCTTATTGATCACTGGCCCAATTGGAGCTTACCTATTGCAGTTTTGGTTGGTAAAGAAGGATCTGGAAAAACGCACTTTTCTAATATATGGCTCCAAAAAGCAGATGCTTTCAGGATTCAGTACAATGAACTTGATCAGGCTGTTACTATGGCTTCTTTAGGCAGATCATTTTTAATAGAGGATATTGATACAGGTGAAATCAATGAGACAGAACTTTTTCATTTAATTAACAGTATTAAGCAAACAAATCTTGATGCACGACAAGCTACTTTATTGATGACGGCACGAACACTTCCTTCCGCTTGGAATTTAACGTTAAATGATCTAAAAAGTCGTCTTAATTCGGTGATGTTCGTTGAAATTAATCAGCCTGATGATGCATTGTTAACAGCTGTTGCTTTTAAGCTTTTTTCCGATAGGCAACTTATTGTACATCCAGATACGGTTTATTACCTTGTAAGTCGTTGTGAACGTTCTTTATTTTCATTGAAGCGTGTTATTGATTCTGTTGATCAGTTGGCATTACAAAGAAAAAGAAAAATAACACGTGCTGTTATTGCTGAAGTTTTGAATAGAAGAAATCCGTAAATACTCTTTATCGCGGCTTACCTATTCTGACCTTTTATTATCGTTTCAATATGTGAAAAGACAAGTCATTTAAATTTTTTCTTTTTTGGATATCTATATAAGAGAGAAAAATAGTGTTTTTTACTTTTGTCATGTGATTATTTTAAATAACTTTGAGATTTTATTGTATGATATTGAATTTTTTTCATCTTCGCATTTGAAAATTTTTCTAAAAAGAGCGCTTTATTTTATTTATAATGAAACCTTTGTGCTTTGAAAAAATGTTTGTTGTTTATGAATATGAATTGTCGCAGATTCTAGAGTTTTTAATAAAAGAGTCCTTGGGAAGATAGAAAAAGAGGAGAAAAAAGCTTAATACAGCTGAATTCTTTGGCTTATGTTCTCTTTGGGAAAATTTTTCTATGATATTTAAGTCGTTTTTTTCTAAAACTGTATCTGTGAAATGCGTTTTGATACAGTGAGAGCTTGCTTAAAACAGGATAAAAATTATGAAGTCTTTATAGAGAAATTCATTCTTTTTTAATATAGATTGGATTTTTTACGGAGGTTATTTTCTACTATTTGTCAATAAATTTGTTATTGAGTAGGGGAAAAAATTAAAAAATGTGCTTTTTTGTAAAGAAATGCAACAAAATTTAAAAAAAGTGTGTTTTTCTCTTGCACTTCTGTTGTGAAAATTTTAGGAAATGTGCATCAAGTAAATGTAAATGGCGGAGCGTAGCGCAGCCTGGTAGCGCACCTGATTTGGGATCAGGGGGTCGTAGGTTCGAATCCTATCGCTCCGACCATATTTGATTGAGTGTGTGAAAATGACCAAATTGGGTACGTGTGATGAGAAACTATCATTCAAGCGTTGTTTAATCTGAAGGAAAAAGACATGATCGCACGTATTTATAGTCCTGCTAAGACAGCTATGCAGTCAGGTAAGGGGAATACAAGTTTTTGGGTTCTAGAGTATGAGCCGATGAAAGAAAAAATGCTTGAACCTCTTATGGGATACACGGCAACGTCTGATATGAATAATCAGGTAAGGATCCGATTTAATAGGAAAGAAGAAGCGATTGCTTTTGCACGTAAGAATGCTATCTCTTACCGTGTAGAAAAGAAACATACATCGATTCGACGTGCTATTTCTTATTCTGATAATTTTCGCAGTGATCGGCAGCAACCTTGGACACATTGAATTAAAAATGCTATTTTGAATTGAGAAAATAATCAGTTGGGTCCCGTAGCTCAGCTGGATAGAGCAACGGCCTTCTAAGCCGTGGGTCACAGGTTCGAATCCTGTCGGGATCGCCATGTTTAAATAATATCAATAAGCTATAAAGAGAGTTTTCTTCTTATTGTATTAGCTTATTTTTCTGTATAATCCCGAACCTTTTTGATGTTTTTTGGTTGATTTTGTTGCTAAACGTTTTTCTATTGACTGTTTTAGTATAAAATAATGCTGTTTTACCTTTTTTCAGTAAAAATTGTTTTTTAAGAGCTTCTTTTCATTTTTCTGAAAATGATATTTTATTTCTTAGATTAGATTTAAGCATTGCTGCTAATGCTGGTGAAATTGCAAAAAAAACATCTATTGTAATTTTTTTATTTTTTATGAATAATATTATTATATTTTTCAGCATGACCTTTAGTAAGATCGACTTTGATTATATACAAGGCATGATGAATTTGATTTAGAACAGTTTATGAAACATTGAAGAATAAAAACGATATCTGTTTATGATGAGAATTTACAGGCGGCACAAGAGGTGGAAAATATCTTCTTGTCTTGGAAGCAGTGGATTCATAACGAATTGCTTTTTTATAGTTTTTTCGTATAAAAAGGTGTTATATGTGCCGCCCAGATAAGATATTGTTTTTTTCAATGAGAGACATTTGCGGACAATTTGATTTAACGTGATTATCACTGTTTCTCAGGTATGGTTATAGATATTCATCAATATTTAGGTTTTCTTAGTCTTATCAGTTTAAGAATATATGCTATGTATTTATATGAATGGAGATAGATTGTATCTCAGAATTAAGTTTTTAGATTTCATATTTAAATTTTCAAATGTTTTTTCTTATTTCTTTATAGTTTGTACATCATATTAGAGGTATTTTAATATTGGATAACAATCACATTAAAATGTTATGCAGATGAGATCTGAAGATCTAAATTCATACGATTCAAGGTGATCATTATTTCAATAGAAATACAGTGTGAGGAGAATGCCATTTTACGCGCTTATTTTAGAGATATCTCTTAAAGCTCACTTCACGCTAGCGCTCGTGAATAGTACAATGATAAATCCATTGAGCTCCATCATCTTTACACTTATGAAGAAATAAGCCGGCACTATCATACACTTTGCCTATTTTTTAGCCCCCGATGTTGCGATAAATCTTAGCATTTGAGGTAGTTATCGGCATTTTTGTGCTTTTTTATACAATTTTTACTTAATATTAATTCCTCTTATGACGTGTAAAAGAGACGGTTTTGATTAATTCAATATAAATAGGTTTGAAATGAGAAAACATTACGATATCTGGATTTCTCATTTAACATGGCAAACAATAAAACATGATTATGAATCAATATATTTTTAGAATGAAAAAATTTGCTTTTATCGTATTTTTTTACTCTTTTTAATATTTTATTATAATCTGTAATTGGTAAATTCAAAATAAAGCTCTAAGGGCTAAGTGTTTTATATCTATCGAAGTGACTGTTGTTATATCTAACTGTTTGGACAACAAGTGTATACCAATAGACATAAAAGAATTAAGAAAAACAGGGGATAGATCAGGAAATAAACAATGTTTTTTTGAACAGAAGCTTATGCTTGTGGAAAGAGTTTTAAAATCAAATTTCTAATCTGTTTCAAAATGAGGCTGTTATTACGTTTTTGATACTTTTTAGATGGATTCCCCAAAGAGGCGCTATCAGAACGTAAAAAAATATTAGAAATACTCTGTAAAGTATGTCCTTTGTAGAGGCATGTTGCAAAATCTTATTTCCGAATCTTTATTTACGCATCCCGTACCTTGGAAGAATACGATAATTCAATAATTTATTTATACTATAAAATTGAATGGTGGGCGTGACAGGCAAATAAAAAGCAAGTAAAATAAAATAGTTATGTCTAATATAAGGGAATAGGTGAATCTTGATTCTATTGAGTTTTTTTGCCTCTATCCCTCATCTTTTTGAAGCTTTTTTATGGCTTCAAGAGAGAGTTTTTTACGGTCTGCGCTCTTTGTGTAAAGAGATGCCATAGCATCATTTGTCCAGCCAAAAATTGCTTTGAGTTGTGATACTGTTGCACCAGAATTAGCTGCGCGTGTTGCTGCTAATTTTCTTAAGCCATGTGCTGATTTTTTGATTCCCGCTACGTTACAAGCCTCACGAAAAAGGTTGCCAAAACTTTCTTTAACTAGTTTTTTACCTTCTTTACCACAAATGAATGTTTCTTCTCCAATAGGACCAGTTTCAAGCGTTTTGGCTAATTCCGGTAAAATAGGTAGAAAGACATCTGTTTGGAATTTACTTTTCTCTGTTTTGAGATGAATGATATTATTCTTTACATCTTTCCAGCCAATGCGGACCGCATCACCACGACGCAAACCCGTATACAAAAGGACATCAATCCAAACGCGTTCATGGGTACCATGGGACCATCTTTGATAATATTTCTCAACATCTTCTTCTGTCCAAACAGCAAACCCATCTTTGTTATGAAGGGCTGGTCTTTTAACACCTAAGGCTGGATTATTTTCTAAAAGACCTTGGTCAATCGCCCAATTAAAAAGCCCATTAAGGGCTTTCAGAAAGTTTCTAGCCATTGCTGGTGTTTCTTTGCGTCGTTCAACGCCGGCTATGATATGTTTCTTTTCAATTGCTTTGTATGGAATGTTTCCTATGGTATCACATACCTTCATAAGGATGAGTTCTTTTTGTTTTTTTGTAGCTTTAGTGTAGCTATGCCAATTAGAGCTGTTAAAGTATTGTTTAAGCAGCCATGCAAATGACCCTTCAACAAGTTTACCGGTTTTGGATTTAGGAAGTATAAGCCCTTGTAATTCGGCAAGTGCGCTTTTGTAGTTATCAACAAACTCTTGCGTTCCATAGGTCCCGCGTATTCTAATGCGTTTGCCGTGACCAATACGTACATACCATACAATTTTGCCATGTTGAGTAATTTGTTTAACGAGATGAGGGGGGCGTGGTTTTGGCATGGTGATCACCTATAAGACGATATCAAATTCATAATCATCACGAGATAAATTCCATATTTTATCAGGATGTGCTGTTGAGTTTGGTAATGGGATATCTGCTTTAAGATAGATAAGCAGTTCACCGGTAGGTTTGATTTCTATGAGTTCGCATTTTTGCTTTTTTGCTTCTCTTAAAGCTCGTGCAATGTCTGCTTGCGTTATGATAGCTTTACGAGGTGCCATATCTTTTCTCCTACATTGAGACGCAATTCACCCATTTCGTGAATCACGCATGACTTGAAAGTGTTAAGAAGGGTGGTGGTGCTAGGAGGCATTTGTGAAGAGAAACACCTCCCATATGTAAAAAATCTGTAAGTTTATTTTTTAGATGTGTTTAATTTCATATTTCCAATCAGGCAATTGAGTAAGAGCTAATGCGAGTTGTCCTCTATGACACATGCATACATTGGCTTCAAAACAGGTGATTGCAACGCGCTTTTTGTTTAAAAAAATTTG
>NZ_JBHIRD010000011.1:0-67433 GCF_042196905.1 Bartonella sp. AA89HNZF | reverse complement strand
TGTGCATTAGCACCAAAGCTAAAACAGCCCAATGATAGGAACCGTGTGCCTATTAATAAAACAATCCCTGCCGAAATCAAGCGAGGAGACAGATGAAAACAAAACAAGCAAAACCAGTGAAAGCCGAACAACTTAGAAGTTATTATGAAGAAAGCCGTGGCTTAGAACGTGATCTTATCAATGAATTTATAAGGTCGCGCAGAACGGCATGGCGTGTTGCGAGTACTGTGGGTCTTTTTGGCTTATTCGGTATGATATGTGGAGTTGTTGGATTTTCTCAACCAGCTCCAACTCCCTTAGTATTGCGCGTTGATAATACGACGGGTGCAGTTGATGTTATCTCAATCATGCGTGAACACGAAGAAAGCTATGGTGAAGTTGTAGATAGATATTGGCTAAATCAATATGTGCTTAACCGCGAAACTTACGACTACGATACCATTCAACTGAACTATGACACGACAGCACTTTTAAGTGCGGCATCTGTTCAACAAGAATATTATAAAATCTATGATGGAGAAAATGCACGGGACAAAGTGCTTTCCAACAAAGCACGTATCACAGTTAAAGTACGATCAATCCAGCCTAATGGACTCGGTCAAGCAACTGTACGTTTTACGACTCAGCAACTTGACAGCAACGGTGCTGCTACTGGACCAAAACAGCACCAAATTGCAACAATTGGTTACACCTATGTTGGTGCACCCATGAAATCATCTGATCGATTGCTTAACCCCCTTGGTTTTCAAGTAACAAGTTACCGTTCTGACCCAGAAATACTGTTGAATGATTAAGGAATTGATTGTTATGAAAAAACTTGCGTTCGTTGTTCTATTGTCTTCGTTTTCTTCTCTTTATACGGTACCTGTGCAGGCGCTCAAAAGTCCATCAAATTCACAATATGATCACCGCATTCGCTATATAACATATAACGAAGCGGATGTGGTTCAAATTGAAACAGTTCTTGGTGTGGCAACACATATTATTCTTGAAGAAGGTGAACAGTACATAACTCATGCCTTTGGTGATTCTGAAGCCTATGCCTTTGCTCATAAAGGGCGGCATATTTTTATTAAACCAAAAGCAGAACTTGCCAATACCAATCTCATCGTTGTAACCGACAAACGGAGTTATAAATTCCGACTACAATTTCGGAATGACCGTGCGGGATCAACATATGAATTGGCTTTCCATTATCCCGATTCAAATGATGAAAAGTCAGAAGAAAACAATCGACGCCTTGCGATTGAACGTGGTTTTCACCAAAGCGTCAACGGCTATAATCTCAGTTATACCATGAGTGGTCACCAAGATATTGCTCCGATAAATGCTTGGGACAATGGGCGTATTACTTACTTTAAATTTCCCGCTAACATGGATATGCCATCGATTTATGTCGTAGATGCTGAAGGCAATGAAAGCTTAATACCACGCACCGTTATCGGCAGTTCTAATGATATTATCGCCGTTCATAAGGTCAATCCTAAATGGCTTATACGGCTTGGTAAACGCGCTCTAGCTGTTTTTAATGAAGCCTATGACCCCAATGGCGTACCAAACACAACAGGGACAGTATCTTCGGTGGTTTATCGTATCAATAAAGGAGGAAAATGATGTTTGACAATAAGGAAGGAGAGGGAAAAGGTACAAAACTGGACAACGTCGAACAAAAACATATTGAAGGTACCTATGGAGGGTCCGAACTAGGTTCTGAACGTCGTCCAACAATTCCAGGTACCCGTGCATTGTTAATGGTAGGACTTATTGTCATAGTAGCGATACCGATTGCCTTGACTTGGAAAGCTTTTAAAATGCGTAATACCGTGGAGGTTGAGGAAGAAAAACCACAACAAATAGTACAGCAAATTATACCAAACTATGTCCCTCGGATTATAGAAGAGCCAAAGATTGTAGAAGAAGCAGAAAAATCAACACAAACAGAAGATTCAAACTTGGATATTCCACCGGCATTGAGTAAACTTCTTCAAACAGCCATTCCTCCACATATGCTCCAAGATTCTGAAGAATTAGCACGCAAACGTATGCTCAGTTCTAGCCTTAACAACGGTGGTAGCGAAGGATCTACAGATACAAATAATAAAGCATCGAATAATGATAGAGGTAATGGCGTATTATTTGATAACCTTCAGCCCGTGCGTTTAGGTCAATCACATGCGATGCAACTTCGTAACCGTGACTTTTTGATTACACAAGGAACGCAAATAGATTGTACGTTAGAAACAAAAATCATTACATCACAACCCGGAATGACAACGTGTCATTTAACACGCGATATTTATTCCACAAGTGGACGTGTTGTTTTGCTTGACCGTGGTTCTAAAGTCGTTGGTTTTTACCAAAGTGGCATACAACAAGGACAAACGCGCGTATTTGTGCAATGGTTACGCATTGAAACGCCTTCTGGTGTTGTTGTCAATCTTGACTCACCAGGCACAGGTCCTCTGGGTGAAGCAGGTATTGGTGGCTGGGTTGACAGACATTTTTGGGAAAGATTTGGTAGTGCAATTATGGTAAGCATTATCGGTGATTTAGGAGAATGGGTAAGAGGAAAAGTTGGTAAAAGCAGCAAAGAAAATAAAGATAACTCACAAAATAAAGGAGCTCAGAATGCTGAATCTATAGCAATCGATGTTCTTCAAAATTCCATCAATATCACACCAACACTTTACAAAAACCAAGGCGAACGAGTAAATATTTTTGTTGCTCGTGATCTGGATTTCAGCGATGTCTACAGTCTCGTCACACGTTAACTCGATACAAAAAGATCAAGCAGTTTTTCAGCTTCTGCAACCGCTTGATTGTTTTTTAGAAGATCCCACGATCACTGAATTATCTATTTGCCGCCCCTGTGAAGTATGGACGAAAAGCTTTAAGGGTTGGCAAGTACATAGCGTACCAGAGTTAACAACCACTTTTTTGCAAACGCTTATTACAGCTATTATCGTTTATAACGGTATGGCTCCCAGAAGTATTAATTATGTGCTCTTGCCTGGTGGACAACGTGGTACAATTATACAAACACCAGCTGTTGTTGATGGTGCTCTTTCCTTTGTAATTCGTAAACATTCTCTCATAGTTAAGACGTTAGAAGAACTCAAAGAAGAAGGGGCATTTGACGATTTTTCTGATGTAAGTTTTAATAAGCCTTCAGCAAAAGAAGCCAATAACTTGTTATCGAAGCAGGACTTCACACGGTTGGAACCATTTGAAGTTCAACTCTTACAAAGTAAACGTGAGGGAAAAATTCTTGAATTTTTGGAAGAATGCGTCCTTCACAAACGCAACATTATTATTGCAGGCAAAACAGGATCTGGTAAAACAACATTTGCTCGCTCTTTAATTGAAAAGGTTCCTGTAGAGGAGCGTATTATCACAATTGAAGATGTTCATGAGCTTTTTCTACCCAATCATCCCAATCATGTACATATGATTTATGGTAACAATGTAGGCCGTGTTTCAGCTGAAGAATGCCTAGATGCATGTATGCGTCAGTCGCCTGACAGAATTTTTCTCGCTGAATTGCGAGGCAATGAAGCATGGGAATATCTCAATTCGCTCAACACTGGTCATCCCGGGTCGATTACAACAACGCATGCCAACAGCGCTTTGCAGACATTTGAGAGATGTGCCACCTTGATTAAAAGATCAGAAATTGGCCGGCAACTCGAGTTAGAAATGATAAAAATCGTTCTCTATACAACAGTTGACGTAGTGTTGTTCTTTAAAGATAGAAAACTCACTGAAGTCTTTTACGACCCGATTTTTGCTAAATCAAAAATCGCTTAAGGGGAGCTTCCTCTCTCGGTAATATGAAGCAAACAAAAATAGCCGTAACTAATTGTTACGGCTATTTTTTTAACTTTTCCTATTCTCTTTGCTTCTCCAATGGATTTTCTACACTCTTCATGAAGAAAAAAAGAAAAAAGTTAATAGACAACAACTCTACGAGAAAACCAAATTATACATAAGGCTTTCTTTATTCTCTTGCCTTTGATCATTCTTTCCATTTACCTTTTGAAAAAGTATCTTTGATGCAAAAAAGAAAAAATAGCTGCAAAATAAATATTTAAACAAAAGAAAAGAATAAATTTTGATTCGCCTATCAATGAAAGCTTCGTAAAATAGGTACTTTCGATCATCACAAATAATTATCGTCATCAAGACCAAAACTTATCGTTTAAAAATTCTAAGCGCTATTTTCAAGTGATTAATAAATATGTTTTTTAACCAAACAATCTCCAAATACGGAAAACCTCATACGAAATAAATTATCATTTCGATTTAGCATCCATAAACCACGTTCTATTTGGTAATAAAAAGTATAGTAGTATATACGACGTCTTCTTCGGACGAAGAAAGATTCTTAACCTCCAGTTGTTCGTAAACAACCAAATTTCTCTTAAGAAAGCTTTGCTAACCATATCACGTGGCTTATGTCCCTCTCCTAAAGATGATATCCATAGATTCCATAAGGTAAGCTCTACTCTGAATATTCCTGCTCTCTTCTCTGCACCACAAAAAGCAAAAATTCCTAAAAGAACAGATCTACAATCACTCTTCTTAAGATGCATCACATTGTCTTATAAAGAGTGTTCATTATTTTGCGTGTTGGATCAAAGATCTTAGTACCGTAGGATTCTCTCATTTCAAAGCTGTTTATTAACCAAAACCATGTCTCTTGCACATTATAAGTAAATAAAACCGTATAGAATGAAACTGTACAAAAAAGCACTAAAAATGCCTTTTATAAACCATCCAAAATGCCCAAAATTGTAACAACATTGGGAGTTGGCAAAGTGTCTAATGACGCCCAACTTGCTCTTTTATGAAGTGTAAAAATGGAGATGCTCTATAAATTTTATATTATTCATCGGGGCTTTACCATTATACCATCCACGAGCTCTGTAATGAAATAAGCTTAGGCATCTTAAAGAAAGGTTTCTTAAAAACAGGCGTGTAAATTGACAAGCAAAGTGTATTTGGTTCGGAGCGTTCTGTTTTACATAAGGGCTTCGATCTTATTAAAGAACGAGAGAAACAAAAGCGTGAAACAATGCGTAATCTCTATTATTTAAAAGACATTACTCTAGATGCTTTTAGAAGTCGTAAAGCAGAATTAAAAAATGATGCTAAAAATGGAAACTGGTTTTCACCTTTACAGCTTCATATTCTCCTCAAATTAGGAGGCTGTATAGCGACTTTCAAAGATTACGCCAACAAGAGATACATGATACTCTTAACTCCCATCTGATAAGTAAAAGCTGCAACAGCAAAAGCTCTTTTAGAAAAACAACGCCATAAAGTCATTAATAAACCGGCAATGAATTGGAAAAATGTTCCAGATTTTTATCAAACACTCTGCAAAGCAACAATAATGATACAACTGGCTTTGCATCTGCTTATTCTTACAGGTGTTCGTATTCTTACAGGTGTTCGTACCCATATCTTGCATCAATTCGTGAAAATCAGATTGAAGAGGATATATGAACAATTCTTGGCTCGAGAATACGAACGGTCTGCGTGATACTACAGGAAATTTTGCATGCCCTTATGATCACAAATATTAAAAATTTTAAAACAAGCACGCTTGTTTTTTCACAATGATTTCTGTTTTCTGTAACCGGTCGTAGTCCTTATCAATGTGAATTTCCTATCACAATATATAAGAGAGGTTAGGTTAAAAACCTGTCCACGTATATTTCGCTCTCATTTACGTAATTGGCTAACAGACTCCACCTACCACACCTCAAAGGACGAAGCCTCTTAACACGCACTGATCTGCAAACAATCCGCCCCCTCACCTAGCAGATTTCACCTTCTAACCACTCTAATTACCAAATCCTAAATACAATAGTGTTTTTACGGTAGAACAGAATAAATACCAAAACAATGGCTGATTATATCGTTAATACTTAGGCACCTCTCTTTCATGTTAAGAAATATCTTTTATGCTAAAAAATAAAATAAGAAACACTTTTACTGCTTAAATAATCTTCTTCAGCATATATACAAGAAAAAATGAAACCCCCTAACATAATAAATAAGACCTAAACCTAGAAATCTCTATATTTTATAGATAAAAACATATAAAATCAAAACCTACGAAACGCATAAAAATATAACATGTTTCCTTGATGATTGAATTCATTCAACTCAAATGAACCTATAAACAGCCCTTATTCCACATTCGCAACACGTGTTCTTAGAATTCTCACTAGTGTTTTCTAAATTTTCGGGAAAAACTATAAATTTGATATTTTTCAAACGTCTTATTTGCTCTTTAGTGAATTTAAATCTATGACGTTACAATAGTTTTAAATTACTACCCCCTTAACTGCATAATCTATCTCTACAATAGAGAGGGATTTTACGTTCTCCATTTTTTGAGAACTATAAATTTTGTTGTTTAATGCGATTAACAATCCAATCTTTAAAATAAAAATATGACCTTTATATATAATGATATTATCAAAAATTCCTAATCCCTGAATATTAGCAATGTTTTCGATATTATAATAAATGTGTCGTAAAATGACGAATTGTCATAATGATCACTCCTTTGTATTTCATTTAGATAATTTACATGCGTTATAATATTTGTATCAGCATTTATTTTTTGTGCTATATTTATACAGAGTTATCATTTTTTATAAAAAGTGATTAATTGAATCTGCATCAAAGTGCAAATTCTGATACGAATTTAATAAAAATAAAAACACATGGCATATTGATTTTATTATTTTTACATAGAATGCTATTTAAATTATAGTCTACTCAAAAAACTAAAGCCTTTTTAAAGGCAATAATAACTATACTAACCGCCTCATAGAAGCCAATAAATTTTTAGAGATTAAGCCTCAAAAAGGCACAAAAAACAGGCGCAATTTTCTGTTTTTTACTTTACTGTTCACTGATTAGTCAATTTTCGAAGACAATACTTAACCATCAGTTTTCTTAATCTCAGCCATTGCAAGGATTGCTTCTATAAGAATTATTTCATGCTTAAGATGGTTACAACAACTGATGCCTCATAAACAACCCATGTGTTTTTAGAGATTAAATCTCTAAAAACACGCACAATTTTCTCCATTGCGCTTTCTTTTGATCAATCAGTCAATTTTCAAAGGCGGCGTTCAACCATGAGTTTTTTAATTTCAGCAATCGCTTTCGCTGGATTTAATCCCTTTGGACAAGTTTGGGCACAATTCATAATCGTATGACAACGATAAAGGCGGAAAGGATCTTCTAAATTATCAAGACGTTCACCACACATCTCATCACGTGAATCCGCAATCCAGCGATAAGCTTGAAGCAAAACAGCGGGCCCCAAATAACGATCACCGTTCCACCAATAACTTGGACATGAAGTCTGACAACACGCACACAAAATGCACTCATAAAGGCCATCGATTTTTTGGCGATCGGAGTGACTTTGTAACCATTCTTTTGCAGGTTCAGGAGAAACTGTTTGTAACCAAGGCTCAATAACTCGGTGTTGCGCATAAAAGCGATTCAAGTCAGGAACCAAATCTTTAACAACCGGCATGGAAGGCAACGGATAAACCTTAATGGGATGTTTTACATCATCCATCCCTTTGGTACAAGCTAATGTATTGGTTCCATCAATATTCATCGCACATGAACCACAGATGCCTTCACGGCAAGATCGACGAAGTGTCAAAGTTGGATCAATATGGTTTTTAATAAACAAAAGCCCATCAAGAATCATCGGGCCACAAGCAGAACGATCTACGTAATAGGTATCTAAACGAGGATTTTCCTCATCATCAGGCGACCAACGATAAACGTGAAATTCTGTTAGTTTTTTAGCACCTTTAGGTTTAGGCCAAACCTTTCCCGGTTTTACCTGAGAGTTTTTAGGAAGCTTAATTTGTACCATATTTCAGTCTCCCCTTAATAAACCCGTTTTTTAGGTGCAATGCGCTTTAAATCGATCCCACCATCAGCTTCAGATGTTAACGGGTCCACATGGACAGGTCGATATGATAACGTCACCTTACCCTCTTTTGACAAATGTGAAAGCGTATGTTTACGCCAATTTTTATCATCACGCTCTGGATAATCTTCACGCGCATGGGCACCGCGGCTTTCTAAACGTGCTTCCGCCGAATAAACAGTCATGATTGCATTCGCCATGAGATTTTCAAGCTCTAATGTTTCAACCAAATCAGAATTCCATATCAGAGAACGATCTGTAACTTTGATATCAGACAATTCCTCCCAGATTTTATTGATCCGCTGACATCCTTGTTGCAAAGAATCCTCTGTACGGAAGACAGCCGCATCTTCTTGCATCGTGCGTTGCATTTTTTCACGCAATACCGCTGTTGGTACCGCCCCTTTTGCAAAACGCAAACGATCAAAACGTGCTATAATTTCATCAACAGCAGCTTCATTCAGGGGTGGAATTTCTGCATTCCGATCAATAATTTCACCTGCGCGAATAGCAGCAGCACGACCAAACACCACAAGATCAATCAATGAATTTGACCCCAAGCGATTAGCCCCATGAACAGAAGCACATCCCGCTTCTCCTACCGCCATCAACCCTGGTTGAATACGATCAGGCGAATCAGCCGTTGGATTGAGAACTTCCCCGTAGTAGTTGGTAGGAATTCCCCCCATGTTATAATGGACCGTTGGCAAGATGGGGATAGGTTCTTTTGTTACATCCACCCCTGCAAAAATCCGAGCTGATTCCGAAATTCCTGGTAAACGCTCGTGCAAGATTGCAGGATCAATATGGTTGAGAACCAAATGAATATGGTCCTTCTTAGGTCCCACGCCACGCCCTTCACGAATTTCAAGAGTGATACAACGCGAAACCAAATCACGTGAAGCCAAATCCTTAAAGGAAGGTGCATAGCGCTCCATAAAGCGTTCACCCTCAGAATTAATTAAATAGCCCCCCTCACCCCGAGCTCCTTCTGTAATTAAGCAACCAGAACCATAAATCCCTGTCGGATGGAATTGCACAAACTCCATATCCTGAAGTGGCAATCCAGCACGTGCGATCATTCCACCACCATCACCCGTACAGGTATGCGCCGATGTCGCAGAAAAATAAGCGCGTCCATAACCACCGGTTGCAAGAACAACCATTTTGGCAGAAAAACGATGTATTGTACCATCATCGAGATTCCATGCCACAACCCCCGTACAAACCCCATCCGTCATGATGAGATCGAGGGCAAAATATTCAATAAAAAATTGCGCATTATGCTTTAAGCTTTGTCCATAAAGCGTATGCAAAATGGCATGGCCTGTACGGTCAGCTGCTGCGCAAGTACGCTGAACAGGTGGACCTTCACCAAATTGTGTCGTATGTCCACCAAAAGGACGCTGATAAATTTTGCCTTCTTGCGTTCGCGAAAAAGGAACGCCATAATGTTCTAATTCATACACAGCAGCAGGAGCATTACGCACCAAATATTCCATTGCATCGGTATCGCCCAACCAATCAGAACCTTTCACGGTATCATATAAATGCCACTGCCAATTATCAGGCCCCATATTTGAAAGCGATGCAGCAATCCCCCCTTGTGCTGCAACCGTATGTGAGCGCGTTGGAAAAACCTTCGTAATACAAGCTGTCTTTAATCCTTGTTCCGCCATACCTAATGTTGCACGTAATCCTGCACCACCTGCCCCAACAACAACAACATCAAATTTATGATCTACAGTGCGATAAGGGGCGTTACCTGCTTTAGCGCCCAGAGATGATCCTGTACCCGCCATACTTGTTTAACCCCCTAATGCAATTTTCAAAAGAGAAAAAATAATGATACCACCTACGAGAAAACAAAATAAAATATTTAACGTCAAAAAGAATATCCGAAAACCTTCACGTGGAATATAATCTTCAATCACCACCTGCATACCAAGTTTCATATGATAAAGGACCGAAAAAGTCATCAATCCCATCAAAATAGCAACAATAGGATGTGCAAGCCGTGCACGCACAATACTATAATCCTTGCCCACAAGCGAAAGAATAAGAACAATAAAAAATATCAAAAGTGGTAGATTGATAAACCCTGTCAAACGTTCTAGCCAAAAATGCTCTGTTCCTTCATGAGCACTGCCACGCCCCCGTACTTTTCCAAGTTCCGTTCGAAAATCTTTTTTCATATCTCTTTTCACCCCCAGCTAAACAACGGTATATCCAATAATCCAAATCGCAAAAGTAACAATAAGAGAAATAAACACTGTCGCCCACGCAGTGACTGTTGCCTTTTCTTTTGCCAAAAGGCAAGGCTTCAGATCCCAAACAATGTGGCGAACACCACCAACCATGTGATGAACCCCTGCCAAAGTATAAAGAAACAAAATACACAATCCAAACCAAGAACTATAAATTTCGTAAACTGTTCTAAATGTCTCCTCGCCACACGCAATAGCAATTAGCCAAACAGCAAGAAAAACCGTTCCAACATAAAGTGCCATACCCGTAATGCGGTGTGCAATAGACATGGCCATAGTAATTGTCCAACGATAAATGCTTATATGAGGGGAACGAGGGCGCTCTTTTATCCTAGTTGTCTCTATCATAAAATATCCTGACCTGGTTTATCATAAAATATCCTGACCTGGTTTTTGCAACCGCAATGAACGAAAAAGTTCGCGCAAAACGACTAAACATACTCTCTCGTTTTTACTTGTTTGGCATCTCAAGATACCGATATTACAGGTCGGTTGTCTCAAATAACGGATTAAAGGTCACGCATAAAAAAACCGATTACTCCCCGGATATGATCCGCAAAACTCGCCTTAATCTAATACACTTTTATCTTCACGTCAAAGGTCTAAAATATTTTCCAAATATAAACAGACATTTTTTCAGATTAAACTTATCCTTTTGAGTATCCACGATATATGCAATAGTCTCTTAAACTGCACCCATGATTAAGAATAAAAAGAGGGAAAATTGATAGATTAAACATTTTTATGTCTCCTCCAAGCCTTTTAAAAGGCAAAACGAATCAAGAAAGACACAAATAAGCGGCATAAAAGCCGCTTTTGCATAAAGTTTAGCCGATATAATCTTTACTCAGAAACTTGCTTTTCAACATCTGTACTTACGGCTGCTGCTTCTACTTTCTCAACAACCTTTTCAGCTTTTTTCCGATAATCTCTCTTTTCAGCGATACGCGCAGCTTTACCTCTCAAGCCACGCAGATAATAGAGTTTTGCACGGCGCACTTTACCACGGCGCACCAGCTCAACGCCTTCAATCAAAGGAGAAAAAACAGGAAATACCCTCTCCACCCCTTCACCGTAAGAAATCTTGCGTACTGTAAAGGTCTCATTCAACCCACCACCTGAACGTGCAATACAAACACCTTCATAAGCCTGAACACGCGTCCGTGTACCTTCTGTCACACGCACCATAACACGGACTGTATCTCCTGGCTGAAATGCTGGAAATTGGCGCTTTTCTTCAATTTTTGCACATTGTTCAGCTTCAAGCTGTGCGATAATATTCATTTCTTTTATCCTTCACGTTCTTTATCGAACAGTCAGAGCGCTCAACTCTTACCAAAAAAGCCTTTATTAAGAATAAGGAGCTCTTTAGGCTATGTCTTACACAGGAGCGAATACACCATTCCTTCATTTTAATTTTGGAACTACAGAAAACCTTTTATAAAAAACTCTCTAAAAAGAGAGCCATGCAATACACCACCTTATCATATGAATCAAGTTTTCTGATGATTTTTATCATAACGCGCATAAAGATCAGGGCGACGTTGACGTGTTAACAATTCGGCTTGGCTTTGACGCCAATCTGCGATCGCTTTGTGATGACCTGAGAGCAATACAGGCGGAATACCCCGCCCTTCGAAAAGAGAAGGGCGTGTATATTGCGGATGTTCCAGCAAGCCATTTTCAAAACTTTCACACCTTGCAGAAGCTGCATTCCCCATCACTCCGGGCAGAAGACGTATAATAGCATCTAAGATAACCAATGCGGCTGTTTCACCCCCTGAAAGAATATAATCACCAATAGAAATTTCTTCTAATTCTCGTGCTTCTATGACTCGCTCATCAACCCCTTCAAAACGTCCACAAACTAACGTTACACCCGTATCACGAGCCAAGCTATGCGCGTAAGCTTGGTCAAAAGGGCGTCCACGTGGACTCATCAACAATCTTGGCGAATCCTGTGGACAGCAATCAAGAGCAGCCGCCAATACATCCGCCCGCATTACCATACCAGCTCCCCCACCAGCAGGTTTATCATCAACGCTATGGTGTTTGTCTAAAGCAAAATCCCTAATCTGTACCGTCTCCAGTGACCAAATTCCACGCTCTAAAGCTTGCCCTGCTAAAGAATACCCTAAAAAACCAGGAAACATTTCAGGATAAAGGGTTAAAACGCGCGCCTGAAATTTCATTTTATTTCTTATCCTTATTTTCTTAAACAGACTCTTAATAGCAAAAATAGCACAAACAAGACTTTTAACGCTATAGCGTTAATCTGAGTCTTCTTGATCTGCGCCATATTCAATACGATCCTTCTAAATACTTGCACTAAAAAAGACTCTAAAAATTCAGGACTATTTCGAGATAAAGTGCTTACAATATCTGCTCAAAAGAGCATTTTTAATATTTTCACACATTCCACTTTTTATTGACGAAATTCATCTGTTGTTTTTTACCTTCATCTTTATTTTTAGATTCAAGCTATTTCCTTTTTATCATTGTCTCCCCCATCAATTAAACCAGCGGCCATGGGATCAACAACAAGAAAACCAGAATCCATACAAATTTCTGGTACCGCCGCCTTACTAAAGGGAATAAGAACTCTTTTACCTGTATTCAAACGTATTTCAAGCAAATCACCAGCCCCGAAATTAAAAAAACCACACACTTCACCTAAGATTTTCCCCCCACAATCTTGGACACACAAGCCTATTAAATCGACTTGATAAAACTCATCCTCCATCAAATCATCAATTAATTGATCACGCGTCACATAAAGGCGAATACCTTTTAAAGACTCAGCCGCATTACGATTTTCTACCCCTTTAAAACGTACAATCGCCTTATTTTTTTGTATGCGAAGAGTTACAATTTCATAAGAACGCCCCATATCATCATAAAGAGTACCATAAGACTTGAAACGCTGGGGATCAGAACTTAAAATTCTAACAAAAACATCCCCTTTTATACCATGAGGCGTACCAATAATGGCAAGATAGACTTTATTTTTAAGCTTTTCTTTATTATACTTCATGCAAAAATATTATCTCTCAAAAACGAACCCTTCAATCTTATAGTTTTCTATTCAATCTTGTTGCCATATGAGACAATCTTCTAAAAGACCTTTCTTGGTAACAAAAACAAATTAATAAAGGAGAAAGTCTTATGGCAAATATTATGCTATTTTACAAAGATATCACACCAATCAACAAAATTTCTCATAAAAATCTAAAATTTGCTCCTCCAAGTGATATGTCTTTTGCCAAGGATACTCATTGGGTTCCTTTAGCAAGTACTGAATATTTTCAAGCAGCACTAGACTATCCTATTTTATTTATGTGCGCTGAAGATGAACAAAAAAAACGGCACTACACATCCGCAGCTCTTGTCGGTCTTTCTAATGACGAAAATGACTATATCGCTTCTGATAAAAGTTGGAAAAACAATACTTATGTTCCTGCTTTTGTCCGCCGCTACCCTTTTGTTTTGGCACAAATTAGCAATGAAAAAGAACTTTCTGTGTGCTTTGATCAACAGTCCGGTATGTTTAATGAAGTTGCAGGAACAGAACTTTTTAATTCCGATGGCTCTATTTCTCCTTTTATGGAAGAACGTATTCGCTTTCTTGAAAGTTTTAAAATCGCTATGGAGAAAACCTCTGAGTTTATTGATGCTCTTGTAGAAATGGATCTTCTAAGCCAAAAATCCATCAATGTGAAAAACGATAAAGGTCTCTCAGCGCAATTGGAACATTTTTGGGTTGTTGATGAAGAAAAATTGAATAAATTATCAGCAAGCCAACTTGCCAAACTTCATAAAAATGGCTTTTTAGGATTAATTTTTGCGCATTTGATGTCAACGCACAATCTTTTGAAAATACTCTCTCTCAAAGGTGAAAAGCAGCTTATCAATCGTGAAGAGAAACCTCAAAACAAGAATGGTCATTCTAACGATGAAAAATCTAAAAAGAAAGAAACTCTCAACTAGATAATGCCTATCAAAAACGACAAGAGAAAAGATGAAAACATTCCTCTCATTCCAGCAGACCATGCAATTTTAAACGCAAGGAAAAATTGGTTAGAGTGTCTTACCCAAACACGTCGTATGTCAGCACAAACAGTGCAAGCCTATGAACGTGATACGCGGCAATTTTTGTCTTTTCTCTGTCAACACTTAAGCCATACACCAACCCTTACAGATCTTGCTCATTTACGCATCAGTGACTTGCGTGCTTATCTTGCTTATCGGCGTACAAACAATGTAAGTGCTCGCTCTTTAAGCCGCGGAGTAGCAGGCATCCGTTCTTTTTTCAAATACTTATCACGTGAAGGAATCGTCAATGTTCCCGCAGCTCAACTTATCCGAAGCCCCAAACACCCCAAATCGCTCCCAAAACCTTTAGCGATAAAATCAGCACTTCACATAGTCAAACAAGAAAATCAACTGGAAAATGAACCTTGGATTACCGCGCGTAATGCTGCTGTCCTCATGCTTCTTTATGGCTGTGGAATGCGAATATCAGAAGCCTTAAGCCTCACACCAGAACAATTTTCTGATCCTGAAAAAACAAGTTTATTTATAACTGGAAAAGGAGGCAAAACACGCCTTGTTCCCCTCATAAAAATTGTTTACGAAGCCGTACAAAATTATCTTCAATGCTGCCCATATCCTTTAATAGACAACCAACCCATGTTTCGTGGTGCGCGGGGTGGTCCCCTACAGCCTGCCATTATTCAAAAAGCTGTCCGTAATTTACGTGCAAGCCTTGGTTTACCAGAAACTGCCACGCCTCATACACTACGCCATTCTTTTGCCACCCATCTTTTATCACGGGGGGGAGATTTACGCACCATTCAAGAACTTCTTGGGCACGCTAGTCTTTCCACCACACAAATCTATACCCACGTCGATACAGACCATTTGTTAAAAATCTATCAAAAGGCCCATCCCCGTTCCTAAAAACGTCTCATCAAAAAATTAGAGTGTTTCAACCTCAAGTGCCAAAGCGTGAACACAAGTAGCAAGCTCTTCTTTTAAAACTTGATAAATCGCTCGATGTATTTCTACACGCGTCATATTGGAAAAAGAAGAAGATAAAATTTTCACCCGAAAATGTGTTTCTCCTTTACCATCAAAAGCATGTTCATCATGAGGATGTCCCTCATGAAGATGACTTTCGTTAATCACTTCCAATTTCTGCGGATGAAAAGCATCCTGAAGCTTTCTGTTGATGATTGTTTCTATAGACATTTTTCATTCCTCAAACAAAATGAACGTGCAAAAATACACCTTTTTCATAATAGAATAAGTGTGAAAACAAATTTTTCAAAAGTCAATTCTTGTAAAATTAATCAATTTTGCATAAACCAATAATATGACAATAACATCTAAATTATTCGATTCAATTCGCATAAGCTCAAATAAAAAACAAAAAGCTGAGCCAGAAGCACAACAGTGTCAGTGGGAAGGTTGTGAAAAAACAGGATCCCATAAAGCACCAGCAGGTCGAAATCACGAAGGACAATATTTATATTTTTGTATTGAACACGTACGCGCCTATAATAAAAATTTTAATTACTTCTCTGGTCTTAGCAATAAAGATATCGCAAAATTTCAAAAGGATGCTCTCACAGGACATCGTCCGACATGGCCTACAGATCTGAGCAATGGTACATCGAAAAAAACAGCCGCGAATTATGCAAAGATTCGCTCTGGAACAGCGGCCTATCAAAATCGCATGCGCGATCCCTTCACGCTTTTTACTGGGCAGCATTCAAGCAATAAGTTTTCACGAAAATTAAAGCCCTTAGAAGCAAAAGCTTTTGATACACTGGGACTACAGGCAAACGCTTCAGCAGAAGACATCAAAATGAAATATAAAGAGTTGGTAAAAAAGCACCATCCTGATTCCAATGGTGGTAATCGTGCTTCAGAAGAGCGCTTTCGTGATGTTTTACATGCTTACAATTTGCTAAAAAAGTCTGGTTTGTGCTGAAAATATGCGCTTATATGAGTCTATTTTCATTTAGACCATCATTATTTGCGCAAAATGTTACTTTTTTTTGCAAAACATTATAGAATACGTAAAAAAATCTTTCTTTAATATCTAAGGCTCTCATTATAGAGCATTGCATAAATACTTTAACTCTTGTATCGTTTCTAATGAATAAATAGCGTCTTTTCCCTTCCAGAAACATAATGACAAATCTTACCGTTGAAAATTTGCCCGATATTACACTTTGTGCTCGCGATCTATTTCATATTGAAACAGATCTGAAAGTCCCTGCTTTTAGCACAAAAAGTCCCCATGTTCCTGATATCGATCCTGATTATCTTTTTGATCAGCAAACAACTTTAGCGATTCTCGCAGGTTTTACCTTTAACCGCCGTGTAATGGTTTCTGGCTATCACGGTACAGGGAAATCAACGCATATTGAACAAGTTGCTGCACGTCTTAACTGGCCTTGTCTTCGCATTAATCTTGATAGTCATGTAAGTCGTATCGATCTTGTAGGAAAAGATGCTATCGTTTTAAAAGATGGCTTACAAATCACTGAATTTAAAGAGGGCATTTTGCCATGGGCTTATCAAAATAATATTGCTCTTGTTTTCGACGAATATGATGCGGGGCGTCCCGATGTTATGTTTGTCATTCAACGCGTTCTTGAAACTTCTGGAAAACTAAGCTTACTTGATCAAAGCCGTGTCATCTCTCCACATCCAGCGTTTCGTCTTTTTGCAACAGCAAATACCATTGGTCTTGGCGATACAACCGGTCTTTATCATGGTACCCAACAAATTAATCAAGCTCAAATGGACCGCTGGTCTATTGTTACGATACTCAATTATTTACCCCATGATAAAGAGGTTAATATCATTTGTTCAAAGGTCAAATCCTTTCAAACGACTGAAGGAAAAAAGATAATTTCACAAATGGTTCATGTTGCTGATATGGTACGCCAATCTTTTATCAATGGAGATCTTTCAACTGTCATGAGTCCACGTACCGTCATTACTTGGGCAGAAAATACAACAATTTTTCAAGATGTCGGCTTTGCCTTCCGATTAACCTTTCTCAATAAATGTGATGAACTCGAACGTGCCACTGTTGCAGAATTTTATCAACGCGCCTTTGGACAAGAGCTTCCCGAATCACTCATTCATGGTGTTTCGCCTTAAGGAATCTGTCACTCATGGCTACCGATATTGGTGACAACAAAAATCCAGCAAAAGATTCTTCCAACAACACTCTTAATACTGAAGCTTTTAAAAAAGCACTTTCCACCTGTATGCGTGCGATTGCAGGCACAAACAACCTTGAAGTTTCCTTTAGTCATAACCGACCATCTTTGAGCGAAAGTTGTGCACGTTTACCAGAATTACCTCAATACGCAACGAATAAAGACATCACCATTACCCGCGGATTAGGTGATTCCATGGCTCTTCGCAAAGCATGGCATGACAACCGCATTCACATGCAATTTGCTCCACTAGAATCAGAAGCACGTGCTGTCTTTGATGCTCTCGAACAAACACGTGTGGAAGCAATTGGCACGTTAACCATGGAGGGGCTTGCAAAAAATCTTGATGTCATGCTCGCCGATAAATACAAAAGAGCCCATTATCATAAAATTAGCAACCAAAGTGAGGCTCCCATCCAAGAAGCGATTGCACTTTTATTGCGTGAAAAAGTAACAAAGCGCCCTGCCCCAAAAGAAGCGGGCCCTGTTTTAGAATTGTGGCGTCAAGAACTCGAACAAAAAGCCGCAGCAGAGCTTAATGAACTTACACATCATATTTACAACCAACAGGCTTTTGCACAAATCGTTCGCCAAATGCTTGTTACACTCAAAATGACCGTACAACAAGCTGAAGCTTCTAACAGTGAAAACAATAAAAAATTAAAAAACGAATATGAACCTCAAGACCAAGCAGAAGAAGAGAGTAAAAACAAAAAACACGCTCAAAGTGAAGAACAAACCAGCACTGAACAAGAAAGTGATGTGCAAGACGACGGAAAAACACAAGCGACACAATCAAACAACAATGATCAAGCTGACGGCGAGCAAAAAAATGGACCTTGGCAAGAAAAGCCGCACAAACCCAAACACCTTTTTTCCGATTCGGAACAAATGCAAAAACTTGGCAATTATAAAATCTTCACCCGTCAATTTGATGAAATTTTGGAAGCAACAGATTTTTGTTCTGAAAACGAGTTAGATAACTTACGCCGTTATCTTGATAAGCAAATCAATCATCTCCAAAACATCGTTGGACGTTTAGCAAACCGTCTCCAGCGCCGCTTGATGGCGCAACAAAATCGCAATTGGAAATTTGACCTTGAAGAAGGATATCTTGATACAGCACGACTTCCACGCCTTATTATCGACCCAACACAACCCCTTTCTTTTAAAATAGAAAGTAATACCCAATTTCGAGACACGGTTGTTTCACTCCTCATTGATAATTCTGGTTCAATGCGCGGACGCCCCATTAGCGTTGCTGCAAGTTGTGCCGATATTTTGGCACAAACTCTTGAACGTTGTGGTGTCAAAGTTGAAATTTTAGGTTTTACCACTAAAACTTGGAAAGGAGGAAAATCACGCGAACAATGGCTTGCCCAAAACAACCCCCATAATCCTGGACGTCTTAATGATTTATGCCATATCATCTATAAAAGTGCTGATACCCCATGGCGTCGCGCACGACGCAATTTAGGTTTGATGATGCAAGAAGGATTATTAAAAGAAAATATTGATGGAGAAGCTTTGATTTGGGCACATCAACGCCTTTTATTACGGCGTGAACAACGTCGCATTCTTATGGTCATTTCTGATGGTGCTCCTGTTGACGATTCGACACTATCGGTCAACTCCAGCAATTATCTAGAAAAACATTTACGTGCAGTGATTCAAGAAATCCAAACCCATTCCCCCATCGAACTCATTGCCATTGGAATTGGTCATGACGTAACACGTTATTATCAACGTGCTGTAACAATTATGAATGCTGAAGAACTTGCCGACGCTATAACAAAACAATTAGAAGTACTTTTTAGTGATAAAAGTCCTCATAGTTATAAGAAATAAGCCTTCCTTGAATCAACAACGATTACATTTTAAAAAATTATTTCTATCATTAAACCATCGGAATTTGATGGCTAAAAACCTGAGAAGATAATCCCACAAATTGAATATCGAACTTTAAGGAAGGCTTCTACTTTACTGGATGCATTATGAATTCTAAAAGAAATGCTCCAACCATCTTCAAAAATTATAATGAGTTTGTTTTTACTTTCCGGTTTTATTGCAACGGATAAGTTTTACTTGGAATTCTCCATTTACGACCATATCCCAAAGTGTCATTCAAATTAAAAGACTGAATAATCACCCGTTTTTGTCTCGATCTTGTGTTATTTCGTTATATTTAAATATTGAAATACACGTATATAGAAAAATATCTCCACTAGACATAGCTTTAAAATGTTGCTCTCATAGAAAATATAATACTTAACCTTTCATCTTCAGTAACACAAAATGATAAAATTCGTATTTATGATACAGACAAGAAGAATAATCCAAAGAGGCTGTTTTAAACACTAAGAGTTATTTTATAAAAGAATCAGCATAAATGGATTCATAGCGATTTTTCGGCAAAATTGCTAAAAGCAAACGACAAGCAAAACTGACACTTCATAACCATTCCAAAACAGTACTCTCCACGAGTGAATGATCAACATAAGCTCCCATCTCATTAATAAAAGCAAAAACCTTTACTCACATAAAATATAAGAAAAAACACGAAAAAAAGAATATTGCTTCATTCACGAAAAAAGCACACACCATTATATATCTTATCCGCACTCTTACATTCTTCCTTGCTTCCAAGCCGATTTCACGACAGTACCCATATATAGCATAATGTAGAATCCGCAATCATCCTTTACGCTTTACAAGCGAAAAGCCAACAGCAGAAACCTATTTTCAAGCTTCCAATATTTTAAGGTCAATCAGTATACTTCCAGCGTCTAATATTGCACTTTTATTGCATTAAAGCTCTTCATAAGAAGTATTTCCTTTTCAAATGGCGTTGTCTCCACGCCAATTTCTCTTGTAACATAGACAAATAAATAATTTTTATTCACTCAATAATAAGAGTATTTAAAACGCGTAAAAGTTTATGATATTGGACTTTTTCACTCAAATGAAAAACATAATTATCATTTTAATCTATTAATGAAAATAAGTTATAATTTTTTTCACCTTAAACCGCTCGTAAAAAGTATATTTAGCCCCTTCTCAAACAATTTTATTCACATTGCCTTCTTGTGAGATACAAACAAATGACTCTATTTCTTCCTCACAAGAGAGTTTTGAAAGAAGAAAAGTATTTTGTGTTAGAGTTCTTACTTAAGTTGGTAAATGATAAAGTATCATTATAAATAACTTGCCATACTAAATATAGCGTACAATTTTCTTGGCTTCAGGAAAACAAAAAGACTATTATTTGTTACAAACAAAAGAGGAAGCATCCTTTGAATGCCCTCGATAAAGAGGAAGCTTTATAATGTTAAGAATTGTCCCATAAGGAATCAACATCAACAGACTCATAACAATTTTTACCGAAAAATCACCAAAAGCAAGTGAGAGCCAAACTGGCATGCCTATCCCTCCCAAAACAGTACTCTCCACTAGAGAACTATCAGCATAGCCTGTTATCCTATCAAGAACGGCAAAAAAGCTAGAAAAAGCAAGAGAAAAAAACAGCACTGTATCCAAAGCCGAACCAACCAATGCTGCTGCTAAAGGAGCTTTCCACCATGTTTTACGTCGCAACGGAGTAAAAACAATAATATCAAGGAGTTGCCCAAATAAAAATGCCAGACTAGAGGCAATTGCAAGCCGTGGGGTCGCCAATACCCAAGAAACAAAGACACCCGCAAAAAAACCAGCATAAACCACACGCCGCGCAGCAGATGGACCATAAAAACGATTGGTCAAATCATTAATCAGAAAAGCAAATGGATAGGTAAAAGCCCCATAAGTCAACAGCTCATTCAAATCAAACCAATAGACAGGATATTGAACTAAAATATTAGAAGCAGTGACAGCAAGGCACATTGCAAAAATAGAAAAAACAACATACCTTTTTCTTTGCTGTTCTAATAAAAGACCGCTTGAAGACATTTTTTTTAACCTGGGGTATGGAACCAATAAAACAGAGCGATCAAAAAGAAAAAAGCCGGAAACAATGACGTTAAAAATTACGCTGCTTGCCCAGCTTTTTTCTCACCTTCTTGCTCAGATTTCTTCTTAATGATTTGGCGCTTTAATAAACGCGCACGTTGCGATAACTCTTTATCGTCTGCTTTCATTAAAAAAACATCAAGACCACCACGGTGCTCAACAGAACGCAACGCACTTGCAGAAATGCGCAAACGATAACTTTGCTGTAACACTTCTGAAATCAATGTCACATTGCAAAGATTTGGTAAAAAACGACGCCGAGTCTTATTATTTGCATGGCTAACATTATTACCATACAGAACCGTCTTCCCTGTCAATTCACATGCACGAGACATAAACTTCACCCTTAAAACTCTAAGAAACTTTCAAATCCCTATACCCAAAGGATAGAATGAACGTAAAGCACGCACAACACTACCTCGAACGGGCATCATTGGGAAGTTTCTTTCTAATAGGGGGTCGACAACAAAAGGTCAAGTCTTTTATAAAACCTTTTTCATCTCTTATGGGAGCATTTTTCATCTTTTTCTGCAATAAGGCGTACAAAATGTTTTTTTAAAGTCACACCATGTTAGAATGAAAGCTTATTGTCCTGAAAGGAAATATAAATCATGAGTAAACAAGAGTCCCCCATGACAAAGCTTCAAGAAAATCCTAACCGTTTTTCTTCTTTTTTGTTTGGAACTTTATGTGTTTGTTTTTTTCTTCTCTTCAGCGCATTAGGTATATGGCAAGTACAACGGTTAAACTGGAAAACAAATCTTATCACCAGTACCAATCAGCGCATTCATTTGCCCCCCATAAAAGCCCCCCCCAAAAATCAATGGGCAGATGTTACTTTTGAAAAATATGAATATCAACCTGTTGTTATCACGGGAAAATTTTTAACAGATAAAAATATTTTGGTCACGGCTACCGCTCAAAATACTACGGGATATTGGGTTTTGACTCCTTTACAAACCACTGATGACAATACATTGACCTTTATCAACCGTGGTTTTATCCCCATGGATGAACGTAACAATTTTCAAAACTCAGAGCAATTGGATACAAATACTCCATCTCAGCAACATTCTACCACGGACACAGAACAAACAACGATCATAGGTTTATTACGCATGAGTGAAAAAAATGGATTTTTTCCACGCAAAAATAATCCTGACAAAAATTTATGGTATACGCGCGATCTCCCCGCTATGGCACAAAAACTTGGTTTATCCACTGTTGCCCCTTATTTCATTGATGCCGGAAAAAAAACAACCCCACAAGCAAACCTTCCCATTGCTGGTCTTACGATTATCCATTTTCGAAATAATCATCTCGTTTATGCAATCACGTGGTTTATTTTAGCTGCTGGTGTGTTAGGAGGTTTTCTTTTTCTGCTACGGCAAAAAAACTAAAAAAATACCTCTTCCATCTCAAGTAACAAAAATTTTTAGAATCTTGAAAACTGATAAAGAGAATAAAAGCTACCAACTTGCGCCTTTGTTAAATTAAAGATCATAGGCATACAATGAACTTTATACCATCCACAAAAGATTTACGCCACACTCTTAAAAAGAATTGTCATAACGCTTTTGAAAAACATAAAGTCAAATTTAAAAATAATAGGAAAGATAGTCACCCATTTTTGCCTTTATAATTTTATATTCTTGCTTCATTAGATTATTTCCCATTTCAGAGATTACTCCAATTGATATATGCAATACTTTCGCCTTCATCTAGTATAAAGGCTAATATAGCAGAGAACATACGGATGCATTTTTGTTTCAAAACTGCTATGAAGGTGAGATGTTGAGTTATAAGCAACAAAAAAACATTTAATGTCTCAATGAGACTTTTATACCTATCATCACACCTCAAATGAGAGGTTTTTACAGAATAATAGAAAAAGGTGAGTCTTCCTATATTCTAAAAAGACAGTTTATCCTTTCAATGTATTTTGCTAAAGGCTTATGCTATAAACGTATAAGCTTGTTTTACTAGAATTTTAACTCTTTCATTTTTAAGGCTGCTGTTATGGGTGTTGTTGCCAAAAATTTTCCCATACCTGATCTTCATCAGGTTCGTCGTGTTCTCTTTTCTGTGTCTGATAAAACGGGTGTGGTTGCTTTTGCACAAGCTCTTAACGCTACTTACAATGTTGAATTGATTTCAACAGGAGGAACAGCCAAAACCCTCATAGCGGCTGGTTTACCCGTAAAAGATGTTGCTGAAGTTACCGGATTTCCTGAAATAATGGATGGGCGTGTTAAAACACTCCACCCTTTGATTCATGGTGCTTTGTTAGGGGTAAGAGAAGACCCTAGCCATAAAGATGCTATGGAAAAGAACAACATTCATGGAATTGATCTTTTAGTTGTGAATCTTTATCCTTTTGAAGAGACAGCCCAATCCGGCGCCGACAATCAAACAATTCTTGAAAATATTGATATCGGCGGACCGGCAATGATTCGCGCAGCGGCAAAAAATTATGCTTATACCGGTGTTGTAACAGCGATAAACGACTATGATTCGATTCTAGCTGAATTAAAGCAGCATAATGGATGTTTAAGCTTATCTATGCGTCATCAGCTAGCAATGCGCGCTTATGCACACACCGCTGCTTATGATACGGCAATAGCATCGTGGTTTGCACGGGATTTAGAAATTGAAACTCCATCGTGGCAGAGTTTTTCTGGTCATCTTGAAAGTGTTATGCGCTATGGAGAAAATCCACATCAACAGGCAGCATTTTATCGCAATAATGAAAAACGTTTTGGTATTGCAACAGCAAAACTTTTACAAGGCAAAGCGCTCTCTTATAACAACCTGAATGATACAGATGCAGCCTTTGAACTTGTGGCAGAATTTGATCCGCAAAAAACCGCTGCTGTCGCTCTTATTAAACATGCCAATCCTTGTGGTGTTGCGGAAGGAGAAAATTTGAAAGAAGCTTATTTGAAAGCTCTTATGTGTGATAATGTATCGGCATTTGGTGGAATTGTTGCTTTAAATCAGCCCCTTGATGAAGAATGTGCTGAAGAGATTGTTAAAATTTTTACAGAAGTGATTATTGCTCCTGATGCCACAATGGCGGCACGTGAAATTATTGCCAAGAAAAAAAATCTTCGTTTGCTTATTACAGGTGGAGTTCCTGATCCACGTTGTGGAGGACTTCTTGCTAAAACATTAGCGGGAGGCATTTTAGTGCAATCACGTGATAACGTGGTAGTCGATGATCTTAAATTGCAAGTAGTGACAAAGCGGACCCCAACTCAAGATGAAATGCGTGATCTTCAATTTGCTTTTCGTGTAGCAAAGCACGTTAAATCGAATGCTATTGTGTACGCGAAAAATAGTGCAACAGTTGGAATTGGAGCTGGACAAATGAGCCGCATCGATTCAGCCAAAATTGCTGCAAGTAAAGCAGCAGAAAGTGCGCAAAGAGCAGGCTTAACAGAAACTCTCACAAAAGGATCTGTTGTTGCATCAGATGCATTTTTTCCTTTTGCAGATGGTTTATTAGCAGCAGCTGAAGCAGGGGCAACAGCAGTTATTCAACCAGGAGGCTCCATGCGTGATGAAGAAGTTATCGCCGCTGCTAATGCACAGGGGTTAGCGATGGTTTTTACAGGAACACGTCACTTCCGCCATTAATAATTTTGCTGCTTTTCTTTTCGTATGAAACAAAGGTTTCAAGGACTTTTTCATAATTATCGTATGACTATTGATAACTGTTGAAATGGAAGCAGTTATTCAATCCAAAGAATCTACACGTGAAGAAGTTTATCACCGCAGAAAATGCACATAATTTAGCCATTGGTTAGGGATAAGATGTTCTTGTTGATATTTTTAATGGTTACCCTTTCGCATGAGGAAAATGTTAAAGGGGTATTATCTTGTATGTAGATGCATACCTGCTATGATATTATAACACAACTCTTTTTAGTAATATACTCTATTCTTAAACTAAAGAGTGTAATGAAAAGTTTGAGTAGAGGATATGAATATTCTACGTTTTTATAGTAATTGGCGCCGTTATCGTCGAACCGTTAATGCGTTAAGTCGTCTTTCAACATATGAACTCAGCGATCTTGGAATTTGTCGAGGTGATATTGATTCAATTGCACGACGTTATTCGCGTAAATCTTTATGAAAGTTGTTTGAGATATTTGAGAGAATGCTTTGCTATGAAAAAGCATGCATTTTGTGGTTTGTTATTATGACTTCATTTTTAGTATAGTAACAAAGAGCAGAAGAGTTGTTTTTCTTGGCCATTGCTGTGTATCATTTCTCGAATTTTCGGTGCTTCTGTGATATATAACTTTTGATTTATAATAATAATTTAGCGTTATTTATATTAAATGAGAACCCCGAACACCGTAAGATTCTTCCATTTCAAATTTATGTATGTTGAATCAACCAAAACCATTCGCCTGCACGTTACAAGCGGGGGGAGCTGTATGGATAAAAGCTATTAAGAGAAGGCTAAAAATGCCTCTTATGAACCATCTCTAGTGCCAAGAGCTTGTTACAAACATTGGACACTGATCAATAGTGTGATAGTGCTGAGCTGCTCCTTCATAAGCGTAAAGATGGGGGTGCTTAATGGATTTACCGTTATACCTATCACGGGCATCGTCGCAAAATAGGCTTGGAAGCGTTAAGGGATTTTTCTTTAAAATAAGTCCGTGAATATACAATAGCGCTCTGTTTTTCGTGAAGAGCGTAATCCTATTAATGCAACTCTCTCAGAGAGAAATATTGATCCCAACAGCACACTTAAGAACTTATTGAAGATAAGCAACGGCTTAATTTTCTCTCCATATCTTTAAAGGATCAAAATCCTTAACTAGTACTCATCTGTCAACAATGGTCTTTCAAAAATCTTTTTTTCTGAAGCCAATCCCTTTTAGCATCACCTCATGAAACTCTATGAGCAAACCTTGCCTAAAAACATCCAACCCATACTCCAAAAAAATGCTTCGTGTATAAAATTGATATGATCTTCAAATTTTGAGAATATTACTACAATAAACAATAATGTTTTGCGACACACAAGATAAAACGCAATATACTATGGGTTGGAACAATGTTCTAATTTTTTATCAAACGCTTTACGGATAAAACGCCAACGAACTTTTTCCTGAAATGCAGGACGAAAATATAAAACAATCTGTTGTGTCCGTTGTGGACCTGTTAATTCTGCAAAATCAATCGAATCTTCAAGACAAATATCTGCGTCAGGCGATATAAAATACCATACTTGTTCGCTCTTCACGTTCTCGTTCTTTACGGCTAAACACACACGTTTGCCATCGTAGTTAACTTCAACTTGTGGATGAAGATGAAACCGAACAGCAACATGATTTTGTTCATTTTGCACACTCTTGTGTCTCTTTCCCCCTTTATTTGGCATAAAAAAGCGATCAAAACCTTCGATCGTATCTCCATTTGTCGCCAAAATAAGACCACGCTCATGAATAAGATTAAAGGGTCTCACATAACCATTATGACTCGCAATAAAACCCGTCTTCTCTGAATCCTCTATACGGCACACTTGAACATCTGTTGGTCCATCAAACAAAAATGGCGCGCCATTTTTATTTTTATAATAAAAAGCACCCACTGAACAATCATTAAGCGTAGCTGTTGAATGTGCTGCAGTAACACGCCCTAAATGTCGATAATCTTCCCTCCCATCAGGATTAATACCGGTATTGATAATAAAACGGTGCCCTTGTGAAGACATTTCAAAAGACAAACATCCCGAACAAGCCTGCTGTGCTACAGAGCGGGGTGGAAACTTTCCTGTATCTGCAAGCACTGTTGTTTGATTGGCTTTTAAGCGCTGAAATCCTGAATAACGGGCATAACTAAAAGGATTCCCTCCTGTTTCATCAAGCTCCAAAAGTGATGATAAACGTTCCGACACAAGGGGACCAACCCCATTAAAATGGGCCAACGTTTGATCCTCATGGATAAAGAATCGTAAAGCTGGCAACATACGCTCAACAGAATCAATCAAAATACGAGGTGCCGTTTCATTGCTACGCATAAAAAGATGCCGTAACGACAATAAATCCGATAACAAATTCAGCAAAATAACAGGACTACGGGAAATATGCCCACCATCAACTAGGATTTGACGGGAAAGCTCCTCTATAAGCGTCGTTTGTACCTTTTTTTTCACTGCCACAGAAACAGGCAAAGCAAGAGAGGCGAATGTCAAAGCCACTGCTGCTTGTAAACGTTGATCATTGTGCTCCATACTACAAATTGTCACGCGCAAATAACGAAATTGCAAACCAAGTGCACGTAAAAAGCGTTTTTCAAACCGCTCACTTGCGCCTTCTAACAACATTTTCGAATGACAAATCCATGAAATCAAGCGCCGCGCCACAACAGGACCACTCCAAGCAAGCCCTTTTACCTTCTTGCCAGTATGATCAAACCAATCTTCTAAAAGAGAGCGTGCATGTGCAGAAGCTAAATTACTTTCTGCTACCTCCATATGGCGCAACCAATGAAAATCATGTAGAGCCGCTTCCCATTCTAGCGTTGGTGGAACCAATGAAAACGGCGAAACAGCACCAGAATGAACAATGTGACCAGCAAAAGCAAAACGACCATGATAAAATTCATGCGCCATCATTGGATCAGCTACATGCAAATCCATGGGATGCGCTAAAATTTTATGAGGACGAAACCCTGAAAACCGCCAACGAAACAATGGTCCAACCCATAAACGCCGCATAACATTCTGTATCGTATCGATACAGTCTGCCACTTTTACCTGAGTAGCTTTTACCGCAACCGCCAAAATTTCATCTCCATTTATGCTGAATCAAATACAATTTCGACCATTTTTGTAAATGAAGCGTTAATTAAGCAATTTTTCGTAAGCGCGCAGCAAAAAAACCATCCATTCCTAAAAATACGGTTTTCTCAGCATCAAAATTTTTATGACAAAAATCCGCAGGCGTTGTCCGTAACATCCCCCCACAAAGCAAATGTTCCAATGCTCCCATTTCCTCTGGATAAATAGGGTCTAAAACAATGTCATTGCGTATCGATAAAATTTTCTCAATAAGATCTTCACCTTCTTCTCTTGCCAATGAACAATTGGAAAAAACAATACGTCCCCCTTCCTTTACCAAAGAAATTGCTGCGACAAGCAAATCATATTGCAACGCCGCTAACTTGACGATATCATCTCTCGATTTCGTCCATAAAATATCTGGATGACGACGGATTGTTCCTGTAGAAGAACAAGGGGCATCAAGAAGAACTGCATCAAAAAGCTGTGTGGGATGGAAGTTTTTCACATCGCCCTGCCAAATGTGAGCTGAAAAATGAAGCCGTTCCATATTTTCTTTTAAACGCTTGACGCGGTTAGCAGAAAGCTCAATTGCAGTCACCTCTGCCTCCTGCAAAGCCAATTGTGCTGTTTTTCCCCCAGGGCTCGCACAAAGATCAGCAACGCGTTTACCCCGAATACTCCCAAATAAACAAGCAGGCAAGGCTGCAGCAAAATCTTGAACCCACCAAGACCCTTCACGATAGCCAGGTAAATCAGAAACAGAACACTCCAAACGATTCAATCGAACTGAACCATTGGGCAACGCAACACCGCCAAGTCTTTCAGCCCATCCAACGCTATCAGATTTCACTGTCAAATCGAGAGGGGGTTCCATACTTTGAATTGCTATAATCTGATGTGCCTTTTCTGTTCCATAAGCTGACACTAAAAGCTGTCCAAACCACGCTGGAACACCTTCAATGGTAGGAACTTGTTGGCGTAAAAGCTCTGCCTCACGCGCAACATTGCGCAAAAGAGCATTCACAACTCCTGAAAAACGATGCATACGAGGATCAAGTTTTGCCACACGTACAGCTAAATCAATAGCCGCATGATCAGGAATATCAAGATAAAGAATTTGTGCGACACTGATATGCAAAAGATGCTGAAGTGAAAGTGCTTGTGAAGGCAAAGGACGTGCCAAAAAGCGTGAGAAAGCCGCTATAATCTGCCCTCGATGACGTAATGAAGCTATCAAAATAGCCCGACACAACAAACGATCTCGTTGTGAAAGTTTTAAATAGTGTGGATGTCCGTGTTCATTATCCGTCAAACCAGAAAGAGGCGTACACTTATCAACCACCGCCCCTAAAAGGCGCACACACACCTGCCGAACAGCTAATCCTGGAACATTTTTTTCAGACACATGCCCCGCTTTTTTGTGTTTCAAAACACCACCTTTATATTACTGCTTCCTTAAAAACTCCCTCAATAACTCTATGAACGAGATCTTTTTGAATTTTCATAACGAAGCCAAGAAGGACGTTTTGTAACACGCTGAAAAGAAATGTTTTCTTGCTCATCTAATGCATGAGCCTGACCACTATGAAAATCTCCATAGTTCATCCCGCTGCTTTTTTCATGTATAGCGTCTTCTTTATTCCAGCCCACACTTTTGGCAAGAGCCCCTTTCATCTCTTCTGCTTGCCGATAAAGAGCAGCAATACGATTTGCAGTTGCTGGATGTGTCGAAAAAAGACTATCGGCTCCCTCACCGCTCAAAGGATTAATAATAAACAGATGCGCGGTTGCTGGATTATGCTCTGCTTCTTCATTATATACCCCACGTCCCCCATCAGCAATCTTACGCAATGCGGAAGCCAACCATAAAGGATTACCACATATTTCAGCCCCTCTCCGATCCGCAGCATATTCCCGTGTACGGCTAATCGCCATTTGCACCAGCATCGCTGCAAAAGGTGCCACGAGTAAGGCAATAAATCCTCCAATTGCCCCTACCCCATGAGAATCTTCTGAAGAGCTGCGCGGTCCTCCCATAAAGAAAGCAAAATTACCAAGCATTGAAATGGCCCCTGCAATTGTAGCAGTTAGAGTCATTGTTAACGTATCACGATGCTCAATATGTGCAAGCTCATGTGCCATAACGCCAGCAATTTCCTCTGAACTCAACCGCTTTAACAATCCAGTACTTGCAGCAACAGCTGCATTTTGCGGATTACGTCCCGTTGCAAAAGCGTTTGGCTGTGGATTCTCAATAACATAAACTTTTGGTTGAGGAAGAGAAGCTCTTTGCGCTAAATCACTTACAATTTTATAGTAAACCGGCGCAGAATGCTGATCAACTTCACGCGCCCCGTACATGCGTAAAACGATTTTATCTGAATTCCAATAAGAAAAAAAGTTTAAACCACTTGCCATCAAAAGAGCAATGACCATGCCACCACCCCCTCCAACAAGATAACCAACTCCCATAAAGAGAGCAGTTAAAAAAGCCAAAAGCATAGCTGTACGCATTATATTCATTACTCAAAAAACTCCATGATAAAAGTCAATCAATACTATATGATGGTGTTTTCTTTCTGCTTCTTCAATGGAATAGGTGTAAAATGAATAAAAAAGATGAGAAAACAAGCAAAAAAAATGCAACTGTCATTAAACAGCAATCTCTTTCTCCCGCAGCACAACGCGCCCTTAAAGAAGCTGAAGAAAGACGAAAACGCGCAACAAAAAAAGAACAACCTTTAGAAAACGGCGGACGCGGTGGCAAGGACCCTTCCCGCTATGGAGACTGGGAAATTAAAGGCCGCGCCATTGATTTTTAAAACCATTGATTAAAAAAACCAGTGCGGATTTAAACAAGCAGCTTTTTAAAGAAAATCCGTTTTTGATAGACAAAAACGGATAATATTTATTTTTCTAAAGCTTTTAAAAACACGTTGATTAAACAATCATGCTTCTTATGCTGTAGCAGATTCTGCTTCAGCCGCTGCCTCTGCTTCTTCTGCCGCTTGCTTTGCTGCTGCTATACGTTCTTGTGCTTTTTTACCCGGTTCACCTTTATGTGGATTATTACGAGTTGGACGCTTTTTCAAGCCAGCTGCATCTAAAAACCGTAAAACGCGATCTGTTGGTTGAGCCCCTTGCCCAAGCCAATATTGGATACGTTCTTCATTAAGTTTCACCCTCGGTCCATCTTTAGGCAACATTGGATCCCATGCACCAACACGTTCAAGAAACCGCCCATCGCGCGGACTACGAACATCTGCAACGACGATATGATAGTAAGGACGTTTTTTTGAACCTCCACGGGACAAACGAATTTTCAATGCCATATTTTATCTCCTATTGTCAGCTCTGGCTTTCGTTTAAATTGACTTTTTTGTTTTTTGCTCTTCAGCAATAACTTCATGATGACTCACAACTTCTTTGATAATAAATTTTAAAAATCTTTCAGCAAAATCAGGATCAAGATGACTATCTATAGCCAATTGCCGCAAACGCGCTACCTGATATTGCTCACGCAGAGGATCTACTTTAGGCAAATCATAACGGGCTTTTAAGCGCCCAACAGCTTTCGTACAACGAAACCGCTCTGCTAAGATATGAATCAAGGTTGCATCAAAATTATCAATGGATGCTCGTAAATGTGCTAATTCGTTTAATACTGTTTCCTGCATCATATTCCTTTCCCTCTTTACATCTTATTTTTTCTTAGGATGCTGAGGAAATTTTCCCCCATCGGCAATGCTATTGGAAAGACCAGGAAATATAGGCCCACGCTTGGGAAGTCCATGCAAAATCTTCCCTCCATCATTATTTTCAATCTGCTTTTGAAGCGTTGAGAGTTGCTTCAAATCCATTCCCGATAAATCAGGTATAACTGGAGAATCTCCACTCAAATTCCCCTTGCCTCCAAAACCCATTTTGGAACCAAGGCCTCCCAACATTTTTCCCATCAAACCACTTTTTCCTTTACCACCCATGGCTTTCATCATATCAGCCATTTGGCGATACATCTTCAAAAGTTTATTAATATCAGCCGCTGTCGTACCAGACCCCTTAGCAATTCGTTGTTTGCGGCTATGTTTTAAAAGCTCTGGATTCGCCCGCTCTTTCGGTGTCATAGATGAAATAATAGCCAATTGACGATCAAACAAACGATCATCAAACCCCGCAGCCGCAATCTGCTCTTTGACCTTCCCCATTCCCGGCAACATGCCCATAATACCGCCCATTCCACCCAGTTTTTTCATTTTCTGCAACTGTTCTGCAAGATCATTCAGATCAAATTTTCCGGCTTGCATTTTTTTTGCAAAAGCAGCAGCTTTCTCGTGATCCATTGTTTCTGCCGCTTTTTCAACCAAAGAAACAATATCCCCCATTCCGAGAATACGATCAGCAATACGACTGGGATGAAATTCTTCTAAAGCATCTATTTTTTCACCAGTTCCAATTGCTTTAATTGGTTTACCTGTAACAGCACGCATAGAAAGAGCAGCGCCACCACGCCCATCACTATCCATCCGTGTTAAAATAATCCCCGTAATCCCTACACGCTCATCAAAAGAACAAGCAAGATGAACAGCATCTTGCCCCGTCAAACTATCAGCCACCAACATAATCTCATGAGGAAGGGAACATGCTTTAATTTCAGCCAATTCGAGCATCAAAGCTTCATCAATATGATTACGTCCTGCTGTGTCAAGAATAAGCACGTCATAACCACCCAATTTAGCAGCTTGCACAGCACGTAATGCAATATCAACGGGCAGCTGACCCGCAATAATAGGCAAGCTTGCAAGTTTTGCCTGTTCTCCCAATTGGCGCAATTGCTCCTGTGCAGCGGGACGGCGTGTATCTAATGACGCCATGAGAACTTTTTTATTGTGCTTATCAGTAAAACGTTTTGCAAGCTTTGCTGTTGTGGTTGTTTTTCCCGAACCTTGCAAACCAGTCATCATGATAACAACAGGAGCTGGTGCATTTAAATCACTCAGAACACTTTCATTTCCAAGAATATGAACCAATTCATCATGAACAATTTTAACCACCATTTGGCCTGGTTTAATTGATTTAACGATTTGGGCCCCAACAGCTTTTTCCCGAACTCTATCGGTAAAAGAGCGCACAACATCAAGAGCAACATCAGCTTCCAATAAAGCGCGACGAATTTCACGCAGCGCCTCTACAACATCCTGATCCGATAAAGCGCCACGTCCCGTCAAATGAGACAGGATAGAACCAAGTCGCTCTTGCAAGGATTCAAACATCATTTACCTCATTGTTGCATAACAAACAAACCAAAATAGCATCCGAGAACGCATCGCGCCGTCGGATGTTGACCTCTGAGATCTCTTTATACCCTTAAACCGGGGTCTCAGTCGGTGGCTCCAAGTTAATTTTGTCACTGAAAGCTTGCTCCTTCAAACAATAAAACCCCAGCTTTGTCAAGTTTTATCATAAAATGTCTTTTTATACGAAGAAATAAAAACAACAAATACTATACTTCAAAACTTTCAACTTCAACACGCATAAAACAACCTGTTTCCTGTTCCATGCTCCATAATTTTCCGCTAGAGATATCAAACCAAACCCCATGCAATGTCAAAAAACCTTGATCTTTGCGAAGCTTTATCCATGGAAACGTCTCTAAATTTCTCAACGAATGACGAATAGAAAGCTGCTCTAATGCCGTCTGTTTTTCTGGCCACGACAGCGACTTATTATTCAAAACAATTTCTGCGGCTGGTGCTAAAAGACTGATCCATTGACCGATAAAATCATTTGATAATAAAGATTTATATGTCTCATTAAGAGCAGTACGAATACCTCCACAATGGGCATGACCAAAAACGACAATATGTCTCACCTCAAGCAATTGCACAGCATATTCAAGAGCTGCTGATGTTGCGTGATATTGGTCATCAGGAGAAAAAGGAGGAACCACATTCGCCACGTTGCGCAGGGTGAAAATTTCCCCTGGCTTAGCATCAAAAATCATTTCTGGTACTGCACGCGAATCACAACAAGCAATGACCAAAACTTCAGGTTTCTGCCCCTCAATCACCAATTGCTGATAATCTGCTATTTTATATAAAAAATGATTGTTTATAAAGTTTTGGTAACCACTTAAAAGTCTTTCTGGTAAATGCGCCATTCTTTTTTTACTTTTGCTTCTTTTTTTACTTTCATTTTGTATATTTTAAAAAACAAACTATTAACATACAAAAATACTAAAAATGCCTTTTCCTTGAAGAAAAATATTTCTTTAAAGTACAAAATATTACTAAAAAATAGCAAAAACAAACTCATTCTTTCCAAATAAAGAGCTATTTTCTTTAGGAAGAAGGTGTTACAGTATGTAAAAATATAATGGTCTGCTTTTAACAAAGAGAAGAAAAGGCCCCTAAGAGCAAAAAGGGAGAGTGAATGTGTTGCAACAAAAAAAAACAGAAATAAAAAACACCCAAGATAAAATAGAACAAATCCTTTTTGCTCAAACCGATGAAGAAGATATTGCTTATTACGAAAGTGAAGAACTTCAAAGGGCCACTGCTATCGCGGTAAAAGCTTTTAATCTCCATCAGACGGGAAAAAATACCATCTTCTTTGAACAAAACTTGACCCGTAATAACAAGCCTATAACCGTTATCACGCTTGTCAATGATAACAAACCCTTCCTTCTCGATTCTATTTTAAATGTCTTCAATCAACACAAAAACCATATTTATTTGATTGCACACCCCATTCTTGATAGTGCTTCTGGAAAACGCATCAGTCTGATGCAAATTCACATCGAGTCACTCAATAAACAGCAGACGCAGAAACTTGAAAATGAACTCACCTTAGTTCTTGAACAGGTTAATGCTGCTGTACAAGACTGGAAACCTATGCTTGAAGAAGTTGAAAAACATATTCATGCCTACCAAATAAGTCTTCCCCCGCACTACAAACAAGAAGGCGAAAAAGCCATTGAGTTTCTTCACTGGCTAATGGACGATAATTTCATTTTCCTTGGTATGCGCACTTACAACTTCATCAAAGACCAAAAACCCCTAAAATCCTTTACAGCGAGTAATATTGAACTTGGTATACTCACGGATGCTTCTATTCATATTGTTGACGATAAAAGCATGAAAGAGCCTCCTCAAGAAGTTTTATCCTTCATGGAAAGCGATAATCTATTTATCGTGACAAAAGCGAACAGCCGCTCCAAAATTCACCGTTCTGTTTGGCTGGATTATATTGGTCTTAAAATCTTTGATAAAGAAAACCAACTCTGTGGAGAATTACGCATTGTAGGGCTTTTTACCTCCTCAGCTTATACACGTTCTATTTTGCAAATTCCTTTCTTAAAAGAAAAAGCCCAAACTATTATTCAACGTCTTGGACACAATCACGCCGATTATTCAGGAAAAGCACTCATCAGTGCTTTAGAAACCTATCCAAGAGATGAAATGTTTCGCTCTGATGTTGATACATTGACAGAAAACACCAAGCTTATTCTACAATTAGATGAGCGCCCACGTTTACGGGTTCTTGCCCACACTGATTCTTTTGGGCGCTTTGTTTCTATCCTTGTCTACGTACCGCGTGACCAATATAGCAGCAGCCTGCGTGAAAAAGTTGGCGAACATTTTGTAGAGCTTTATAAAGGTGACTTTTTTGAATCTTATCCGCTATTTTTGGAAAGCACCCTTATACGTGTCTATTATATCATCCATCGCAAAGGAAACGAAACTGTTCCCCTTCATGAGCGCTCCACACTTGAACAACATGTACGTTCGATTGCACGAAGTTGGGAAGACAGGGTTCAAGCCATCGCTCTTAACAAGAAAATAACAGAGCAACAAACACGTCTAGCCAGTGAATTCCCCAACAGCTATCGTGATTTATTTTCAGCTGAAGACGCTATTAACGATGCCGGACATATTCTAAGTCTTCATGATGAAAAGCCCCTTTTCGTGATCTTTTATCATGCACAAAACAAAGAAAAACAGTGCATTTCTCTTCGGCTTTTTCACCGCCATGAAGCACTTGCCCTTTCCAAACGTGTACCACTCCTTGAAAATATGGGGTTTCGCGTTATTGCTGAACAAACTCTTGAATTACCAGATGGCAATGGGCGCTCTGTGTATCTTCATGATATGCAGCTAGAAAGTACTTTCCAACGCTGTATCGATTTTGAAAAAGACGGTCAAAAACACGCCGAAACCTTTGAAGCCATTTGGGCACAAAATGCTGATAATGACGGCTTTAATGCTCTCACCCAAACAGCTGAGCTTGATTGGCATGAAATTGTTATTTTCCGCCATTATGGGCGCTATCTCCAACAAGCTGGAATTCCTTATTCGCAAGATCGCGTTGCCCAAACTTTAAATGCTTATCCTGACATCACCCAAGATCTTTATGCTTTATTTCATTTAAAATTTCATCAAAGCCATACAGAAAAAGAACGGGAAAAAAACCAACAAGTCATTCAAAAGCGCATTGAAGAAAAATTACGAAAAGTCTCTGGTTTAGATGATGATCTCATTTTACGCCGTTATTGTAACCTTATAGAGGCGAGTTTACGAACAAATGCCTTTACGCCTCTTCCTGATGGAAGTCCACGGCGTATTTTAGCCACCAAATTAAATCCGCGCCAGATTGAAGGTTTGCCTGAACCGCGCCCTTACCGAGAAATTTTTGTTTATGGACCGGAAGTTGAAGGAGTCCATTTGCGTTTTGGACTTATTGCCCGTGGCGGAATTCGTTGGTCTGATCGTGCATTAGATTATCGTACCGAAGTGCTGAGCTTAGTCAAAGCCCAACAAGTTAAAAATGCAGTTATCGTTCCTGCCGGTGCAAAAGGTGGATTCTATCCCCATCGGCTTCCCCAAACAAATGACCGTGCTGTTATCATAGAAGCAGCACGTCAAGCTTATACAGACTTTATCACTGCTTTGCTCTCCATCACAGACAATCTGGTTAATGGCAAAATAAGTGCGCCCCACAATATCATCTGTCATGATGACCCTGACCCCTATTTTGTTGTAGCAGCAGACAAAGGAACAGCAACTTTTTCTGATACAGCCAACGCCATCAGCCAAGCAAACCACTTTTGGCTTGATGATGCTTTTGCCTCTGGAGGCTCAGCAGGTTACGACCACAAAGACATTGGTATTACAGCTAAAGGCGCATGGGAAGCCGTCAAAAGACATTTTAGAGAATCATTTAATCATGATATTCAAACAACGCCCTTCACCTGTGTCGGTGTTGGCGATATGTCTGGTGATGTCTTTGGTAATGGAATGCTGCTTTCCAAACAAACAAAATTGATTGCCGCTTTTGATCACCGCGATATCTTTATTGATCCAGATCCAAACATAGACGAAAGCTACGCAGAGCGTACGCGCCTTTTTAAACTTCCTCGCTCAAGTTGGCAAGATTACGATAAAAGCAAATTATCAAAGGGCGGTGGTATCTTCTCACGAAAAGAAAAAACCATTACTCTCTCACCTGAAGCAGCACAAGCCATTGGTTTTGAAAAACAAACAGGAACACCCTTTGAAATTATCTCTGCTCTTCTCAAAGCCCCTGTTGATCTTTTATGGTTCGGCGGTATTGGTACTTATATCCGTGCTGCAACAGAAAATGATGCCCAAGTAGGTGATCGCGCAAATGATGCAATACGCATTACCGGAGAACAAGTGCGTGCAAAAATTATTGGTGAAGGAGCTAATCTTGGTGTTACACAACGTGGACGGATTGAATATGTCTCAAATGGTGGTCGATGTAATACGGATGCCATTGACAATTCTGCTGGTGTGAATTGTTCTGATATTGAGGTCAATCTCAAAATTGTTCTTGCATCAGCACTACGTGCCAAAACGTTAACCCGCGAAGATCGCAATAAGCTCTTGAAAAAAATGACGCCTCAAGTCGAGCAACTCGTCTTGCGCAACAATTATCTACAACCTCTTGCGCTTTCTTTGGCGGAAAACCAAAGCATTGCTGATTTGCCCTATCAAATACGCTTTATGCACGATTTAGAACAAAAAAAGCTTCTAGATCGCAGAGTTGAAATACTCCCTGATGAGCAAATTTTACGACAAAGAACAACCCAAGGCAAAGGTCTTCTCCGTCCAGAACTCGCCGTTATTTTTGCCTATGCTAAATTGACCTTAAAAGAAGAAATTGCTAATAGCCCCATTGTTGATGATCACTATTTCAATACAGCCTTGCTGAACTATTTTCCAACCCAAATTCAAGAAAATTTTAAGAAGGAAGTGATTAACCATCAATTGCGTCGTAATATTATCGCAACACTGATTGCCAATGACATTGTAAATCGTGGAGGCCCCACTTTTGTTAATCGGCTACACGATGAAACACAACAAAAGGTTGAAAATATTATTCGCGTTTTTATTGCCATCCGTGATGGTTTTGAAATTCCTCAATTATCTGATCAAATTGATAAGCTTGATAATAAAATACCTGGTCTTGTCCAAAACAAATTCTATGCAGCAATGACCCCAATGCTCTTTGAAACGACCAATTGGGGTTTGCACAACATGGATCTCTCACGTCCACTAGAAGAAATTGTAAAAACAATAAAGCAAGCCCGTAGTATTATTGAAAAAGAGCTTATGCATTCTCCCAACAACGATATTAATCAAAAGATTGAAGAAAAAGCACTACACTACAGTGAAGAAGGAGCACCAAAAGCATTAGCAAAACAATTGGCTCTCTTGGAAGCAGCACCAATAATCTGTGATATTTCTTTGATTGCAAAACAAAGCAACAGTGATCTTATTAAAACTGCAGAGATTTATTTCTCGCTTGCACAAATCATTCGTATAAACCGCATTAATGAAGCTCGTCGAACAATTCCCATCTTAGATTATTATGATAGTATGGCTCTAAGCCAAGCCAAAGAAAATGTTTCCGAAAGCTTACGGCAAATCGTTATGAAAATCCTCAAAAATTATGGCAAGAAAAAAGATCCTTTTGACACTTGGAAAAAAACAGAAGAAAATAATATTCATAATATTACAAACCGCATTAGTGCCCTTATTGAAAATGATCTCAATATTTCTCGTTTTACTTTTGCAGCAGGATTGATTTCTCAACTTCAAAATGTTGGCTTTCAAACCTAAAGCAAATACAAAACGACCCACTCAATCTCCCGTTCTATCCCACCACCACAACAAACCAGCAAAAATATAGAGCGGGAGTTTGCATTTTAAACATAACACCCAAAATAAAATCTCGCTATTTATCACAATAGAATTGTTTGCAACAATTTCAAAAAAACAACAAGATTGATTTTTCACCCTAAAAACATAAACTTTCAGACTTAAAAGCAGTACAAAACAGCTAAGCTTTTGCTCCGTTCTATCCATCCATGACTAACCAACAAGGGAAGAACGGAAGCCCTATCCTGCATTTTTAGACAGAGCACTCAAAATAAAAAATAAATTCAAATTTTACTGTCAAATATCCTTCATCATAAAAATATAATATATTGATTTACAATCATAATTTTATCATTTTTATGATGACTGATAATTCGATATTCTAAATTTGTCTCATTTAAAATCTGTTTATATTCAATTAATTAACCCCATTTCCCCTTGCATATTGCAAATAGGAAAGCCGAATAGATAAAAACAGTAAAGAAAGAACTAAAAATGCCCCTCATAAACCGCCTCAAGTGCCAAAATCTGCAGTAACATTGAGAGTTAGCAAATATAATATGATGGTGTTGCCCCTTAGCTTGTTACTCCATAACCGAAAAGATGGTGGTGCTTAATGGCTTTATCCTTATACCATTCATAAGCGACATCGGAAATAAGAAGTACTGAGAAATATTTTTTTAACAAATGCGTAAATATGCAATACAAATATATTCTGTTTTACGTGGAAGACATATGGCTTCATTAAAAAATATCAGAAATAAAAGGATAAGCTTAATCCATTATTTAAAAGATATAACTGTAACTGCTTTTGAAATGCGTAAAATCGAATAAAAAATGACAGTAAAGATGGATGTTGATTTTCCGCTTTACAACTTCATATCTTCCTCCAACTAGGCTATTTACTTGTTTTAAGAGGTTACACCCAAACAGATATATGCAATATGCTCATTCCATATATAAAGACAAAGGTTCCTAAAAAGAACCACACCACCTGTATAAAAAGGCAATTCAGCATACTTTAAAATACCACTTTTTCCATACAAACACTGTTGCTATATGTAGTTTGACATAAGATTTTGTACTAAGTGAAAAGAGGTTGGACGAGTTAGGAGTAGGTGATAATTTTTTATTTTTATCGCTATTTTTTTTACCATTAAATACGCATTTTGTTAAAATATATTTTGACACTCTAAAATTGCAAAAAAGTGTGAAAATCAGAAAAAGTCGAAATTTGATAGTAAAGATGAAAAAAGGCTTTGGTACAACACCTAAAGTGGAGCAAGACGACCAAGTTTTAAAAATCCCAGTTTTACCCACCCATTGTTAATGAGCAATGAAAGAACGGGAGCGCCGTCCGCATTTTTAGGCAAAGCACCTAAAATAAAAAATAACGCTTGAAGATTATTGGCTTGCGCGGGAAATAAGCGCTGCAGAGTGTCAAGAAGCTTCATGGACTGAATAAGGACAAGTTCAAATTTTGCTGTCAAATATCCTTCATCATCAAAAGAAAAAGGTCCACTAATACGCACTGCACCACCTGTATGAAAAGTCAATTCACCTTGCTTTAAAAGTCCACTTTTTCCATACAGTCGCTGTTGCCAATTTTTTTCTTCATCTTCAGACAGAAAAGAAATGTCATTTAAAATCCATTTCAAATTACCATCAATTTTAGGAATATCAACAAAAGAAGATTTTAAAAAGGGAGAAGCATCAAAACCGTCAAAAGTTATATGTCCCGATAAATCATTCTTTTCATGTTTTAGATCAAAACGCAAAAATTCTGCCGTTATTTTTTGAGGCATATCTTGTGGCTCTAATGGCTGAATAATCACGTCATGCGTATTTTGCAAAGATGCCGGATCTTCAATATTTTCTTGTGTCGTTTTTTTATCTATCGTTTGTGCTCTTAATGCTTCTTGAAGCTTTTGATCTTCAGAGAAAGAGGAAAAAGATGAAATCTCAAGCCCTTCAGCTATAAACTTCAATGTTTTACCCGTTTTCCAATAAGGCTCTGTTTCAATCACCAAATTGCGCCAATGCGATACTATAGGAGTTTTTCCGGAAAAAACAATTAATGCAGGAGAACGAACATTAAACTCGACCAAATAAGGTGAATAAATTGGTGCACCAGCCGTCAAACGCCCCGTCGATAAAGAAACCCCATGTAAAGGCCAAGAAAATTGAAACTTGTCACAAACAACACCGACACGTAAAGGATAACCATCCCTGCGTACATTCTCGCATACCGCCGCCATATTATGGGAAGATACTTTTACAAATATATCAGAAACATGGTCTTCTATTTTACGTGAAAAAAAAACCAGAGTGCGCTATAAATAAATATCAGAGCCAAACAAAAAAGCCCAAAAATTAAATAGCTTAAAGAAAAACTTTTTCGTCTTAATGGTAATTGAGAGGATTTGGACAACATTAAAACTTTCTTTATCTCTTAACTTTCTCCCACCCTAAAAAGGACAAAGATTTCTAACCCCGGTCAGTTTATACACAACCCAACTTCTTAATCGACCGGACTTTATCTACTGATCACTTCAAGAAGCCCCCATACATCATTCTAAAGTACTGTATCTCATAAACTCAACAAGGTTTTCTTAAGAAGAACGATTATACCCTTTAACAAAAAATACCTCATGTGTAAAGTTTTACATAGATTTTCTACCTCTGCCTTAAACCATACTCTTTTACAGCACAACAAAAATGATAATGAATAGTGTTTCTTAACGATAAAGCCATTGAGCCCCCCATCTTTACGCTTATGGAGGCCCCAAAGCCAGCACCATCATTATATTTGGCTAGCCCCCAAATGTTGCGACAGCTCTTGGCACTTAAGACAGTTCATAAGAAGCATTTTTAGTCTTTTCTTATACAGTTTTTGCCCACACGCCAGCCCTACTTGTGACATGCAAACAAGAGGTTTTTATTGAGTCAATATACACAGGTTTGGAATGAAAAAACCTTACTATATTCGGGGTTCTCATTCAATATACAAAACCGTGAATTACCCATATAAATCAATGCGTTATCAATAATTACACAAGTACGGGCGGTGTACAAAAAATCTGGTGTAATGCGCTTTCAAACCATTGGCTCAAAGCTCGATCATAGATTAAACGACCTTTCAAATGTGCACAAGCAGGTTGAGCACCTTTTTCAGTCAATTTATGTGCCGAACGCACGACCAAACGCCGCATCATAGCGCGTGTAAATTCAGCATGAAACTGCAAGCCCCATGCATTGTTTCCATAACGAAAAGCTTGTGTAGGATATGTATTCCCTGTTGCCAAAAGCATTGCCTCTTTCGGTAAATCATAAATACCTTCATCATGGAAATGGTAGACCATCTCTGGCCAATTCATCAATTCCTTCCCTTGTGGGGTTGCTTCTAGTGGATACCAGCCGACTTCAACAGTCCCATCACTTCTTGTACCAACGCGCCCCCCTAGATTTCGCGCTAACATTTGTGCTCCAAGACAAATACCCAAAAAAGGCTTATTTTCCTTTAGTGATAACGAAATCCAATCAATTTCCTCACCAATATAGGCTTCGCTGTCATTCACACTCATCGGTCCCCCTAAAATAACAACGCCGGCATAATGCTCTAATGTATCAGGGAGTTTTTGTCCAAAAATAGGACGATAAATATCAAGAACAAAACCATTTTGTTGTAAAAATTTTCCCAAACGACCAGTATAGGTAGAGCGCCGATGAATAACGACAGCAATCCTTGGTTTGTTATTTTTTTGTTTTTTATCAAGACATCTCTGATTTAAAAACATTTTTTAACCAATCACCTCTGCTACCAAGCAAAATTTCATTTTTTAAGCATAAGAGAATAATTTTATTGGACAAGATTAAAGATAATTTTTTTTCTTCTATATTAATTTTTTCTTCTGAAAAAACGCTCATACTACCATATTGATGCAATTTAAAATAAACGAAATTTTTTCCTCGATAAAGATGTTTCTTCTTCTGTTTTAACCCCTGGATCATCAACATTTAAGTGAGTTTGACTGAACATTTTTACATCTTTTTCTTTTATATCTTGTTTCTCCACCTGCGCATTATGCAAAAGAGAATCATCTATAGGTGTTAATTTTTCAAGCTTCTTATCTCCAACATCATCACTTTTTCCCATAACATACTCTTTGTCTTGCCTTTTCGACACAATATTGTCCGCCTCTAATGTGAGAGAAGGCATACAAGGAGGCGCCTTCCATTCAAAACAGCCCAAACGTCCACTGATTGGAGAAACCGCTGACCAAGAAGAAAAAATGGCCCCATCACACATCCACACTGGATCACGTTCAGCACGAAGTGCTAAAGAAAGCCATTGACGCACAGCACCTTGACTGTTTCCCTGTGCCTCTTCAATATCTGCCAACAATAAATAAACACTTTCCCGTGGATGACATTGTAATGCTTTTTGTGCCTTCTCTCTTGCTAATGCTGTTTCACCAGCATCCAAAGCTGCTTTAGCAATAAGGAAAGCCGACTCAAATGCATCTTTATTATAAGAAGCAAGTGTCTTAGCCCTTTTCAATCGCCCAATGGCTCCTTCTTCTCTTTCAAGATAAAGCGCTCCCAAGTCAGGATGAGGCTCCTTTTGCCAAGCCGCTATAATCATTTTATCCGCTTTACGCGTTTCGTTTAATTTATAAAGAATATCAGCAGCAATAACTATTATTGGAACAAAATCAGGCGCCAATTTATGGGCTTTCAAAATAGCTTCACGTGCTTGTACAGGATGTGTATCAAACAAAGAAAGTGCCTGCCCACTTAGTAGTAAAACCTGTATATGCTGCCGCTCTGGAGTCGCGCGAATAGAACGCGGGAGAGCTTTTTGCGTTCTTTCAAAAATAGTAAGTGCCTTATCCCATTTACCCTCAGTACTTAACCGATCGAGCACCGCCTGATGCGCCCATAAAAGTGCTGGCGATAAAGTCAGTGCCTCTTCGGCATATTGTTGCGCTGCCTCATAAGCTTTACTCTTCATCGCTTCACGAAACAAACCATAAAGTCCAACCAGTTTTGTCGGATCTTCCTTTCTCATCTCTTCATAAAGACCGATGGCGCGAACAGAGTCATTTTGTAAAGACAAGGTTTGCGCTTGTAAGAGTTTTACCAATGGCTCTTGTTTTCCTGCAAGATATTTAGCAACCCGTGTTTCCATTTTTTGCGCAACCATACTATCACCAGCAAAAGTTGCAAGAATCCCCTTTGAAAGAGCTTCGTAACCACGCTTTTGATGGCGTTTATAAAAATAATTGGAAAGAGCATTCGGTATGGAAAAAAAGAAAGACAATAACCACCATAAAAGCACCAGCGTTACAAAAAACAAAATAAGCACACTTAACACTGTAAGAAATGAAGCAGAAAATCTGAAATGCAAAAATGTGAGAACAAAAATACCATTGTGATTAGCAACCCACGTGAAAGCTAAACCGAGGATACAAACAACAAAAATATAAATAAAAACACGTATCATCTTGGGCCTATTTACATCTTTGTTGCTTTAAAAGATCCTTGTTGCACAGACAATAACAATTGCTGCAACAACTGTTGAATAGCAATATGTCTTTCAAGCTGCTTAACAAAATCCATTGAAACATCTTTTGCACTTTGGGGCAATGATTGCCATTCACTCAAAGCCTTTTCGTAATCACCAGCTTGAATGGCAACTTCCATGCGTGCCGCAATAGCCCCCAGCGTTGTCCCTTCAACATTTCCAATCGGTCGCGAAACAATGAGCCCTTTTATCCACGCTAAAATTCGGTCAAAAAAACCAGCATCTGACGCAACAAGATTTTGCGTGCCAACAATTGCATCAGCAACATGAGCAAAATCAACTGAAAGTTGTGCTGAACTTGGAAGACCCACAGTAGCTGTTTTTTGCAACACATCAAGTCCATTAATCGAAGGCGATAATTGCCGCAACAGCTTTAATTCATTATTATAAGATCCACCACGCTCTACAGCATTTTTTAATGAACTAATTGCAGTAAAGAGCGCGGTATCTATTTCTTTTTTCTCACTATTTTTAACAGCAGTTTCTTCCTGTAGTGCTTCTAACTGTTGTTTTAACGCAGCAAGATCATTTGCATTGCTCTGCCCAACAGACAAAGCCGTCTCTATCTCTTTCGACTCTCTAACAAAAGTTTGTACAGTTTCTTCAAGAGTTTTTACTTTTTCCTCTAAAATCGTAAAAGCTTTTTTGCTTTCTTCTTTCGATAGTTCATCATTTTTCGTTGTTTTAAACTGTTGTGATGAAAAAGAAGAAAACTCTGTTTTTAACGCATCGATTTCTTGAAAGACCCGGCTCAATTGTTCCTTTGTGTCTTCACCTTGACTTTTTGCGGCTTCAGCAATCTGCAAGGCTTTTTCCTCCCCAGCAGAATTTGCCACAAAAGGAGAAGGAAAAAAACCAGCCCATTGAAGCCCCATAAAAATTCCCAAAGCAATGAATCCCCCCAAAATCCCAGAAAGGGATAAGAAAAGCCAAATTGTACTAGAGATACTTTTATCCTGACCTTGCATATTCTGTTTTTCTCGTGCAGGAGATTCTACAGAATTGTGGATTTTTTCCTCTGAATCATGGGAAATAGCTTCATGTTCAATAACTGGTTTCTTACGGCGCGTACCAGTATAATGTGATTTAACTTTTGGTTTTGAAGAATCGACCATCTTTATCACTTTTTGTGCACACTTTTTTCAAAAATAAAATAATAAAATGAAAAAAGTTTTAAAAATGAAGCTTTTCTCAAATATCTTCGAAAGAGTATAAATTTACAGAAATTTTCCAAATCTCATTTTTCTCAATAATATTTACAATTATAGACTTTAATAGACAAGTTTTAAAAAAATATTTGCATTTTATACTCGAAAATACAGCTTTATTTTTTAATCAACGATATCATAAAATTTAAAGAAAATGCCAAAACACATATTTTTCATAGAAAAATCAATTCTAAGAGAAATACTTTGCATCTTTTTCTGTTCATGGTACGCACGCAAGAAAGAAGCTTCAATATAAGGTTTTGTTTAAAATGCGTCTGCTGGGAATAGAAACAAGTTGTGATGAAACGGCAGCGGCTGTCATTGAATATAACAATGAATCAAACAGCCGAATTCTTTCCAATGTTGTTTGGAGTCAAATTGATCACCATGCACCTTACGGCGGTGTTGTTCCTGAAATTGCTGCTCGTGCCCATGTTGAAGTTCTTGATCATTTAATTCTGCAAGCACTAACAGAAGCAAACACAAAATTAAAAGATATTGATGGCATTGCAGCCACCAGTGGTCCTGGTTTGATAGGAGGATTGTTGGTAGGCGTTATGAGCGCAAAAGCACTCTCTCTTGCCACTGGCAAACCATTTATTGCGGTAAATCACTTAGAGGGACATGCTTTAACAGCTGTGTTAACGCACAACGTCAGCTTCCCTTATTTATTACTTTTAGTTTCAGGCGGTCATACACAAACAATCATTGTTCATGGAGTAGGCAACTACCAGCGTTTAGGAACCACTATTGATGATGCGTTAGGAGAAGCCTTTGATAAAACAGCAAAACTTTTAGGTCTTCCTTATCCTGGTGGACCAGCACTTGAAAAAGCAGCTTTATTTGGTGATAAAAATCGCATCCCTCTTCCACGACCTTTAAAAGGTGAAAAACGATTAGACTTTTCTTTTTCAGGACTCAAAACTGCTGTTCGACAAGCCGCAACAGCCATAGCTCCCCTTACAGAAAATGATATTGCTGACATTGCCGCAAGTTTTCAAGCCGCTGTGACTGATACGGTACGTGATCGTGTTCACCTAGCTTTACAACACTTTACCCACCAATATCCTCTCTCTGATAATCAAGAAAAGCATTCTCCTGCTTTAGTTGTTGCGGGCGGTGTTGCCGCAAACCAAGCCATTCGCTCTACGTTGCAAGAACTTGCCCATCAACATGGTTTTGAATTTATAGCCCCTCCTCTTTCCTTGTGTACCGATAATGCTGCAATGATTGCTTTTGCCGGTGCACAAAAACTCGCACGAGGAGAAACAAGCTCTCTTGACATTGCACCCCGCTCACGCTGGCCATTAGATGAAAAAGCCCCACCCTTGATCGGGATGGGACGCCGTGGAACAAAAGCATAATAAAATTGACGTCCCACACACATCTTAAAGAACGAAGATTTCTACTCACTCCGGTCTATAGATAGTCCGAATTCTCTATCGAGCAGATTCCACCTGCTTCCCACTCACACAATTCACTTAACCCAAAGCTCGACACGTAAATCTAAATATTCACCACACATTCTTAAAAACCTCATGTCTCAAAAAACTGCCTTATATCATTACACTTCAAATGACGGTATTTTACAGCATAATAAGATCTACTCTCTCCCACAAAGCATAGATATGAATGCCATTCGTTGACCTCATCATCTTTGACCATTTATTCGTTTCATTGTCATTGTAATCTTAAAGCTTTTTAGAACCAATTTTCTTAATTTTTTCCAACAAACTCTTATAGTGACCGCATTTCAGACCATAGTTGAAAAGAGAAACAAAGAGCAAAATACTTTTATACAACATGAAATATCAATGGAGCGCGTCTCTCTACTACACATTATTTTGAAACAAGAAAAATAGATAATAGCCGTTATTTACCCCATTTTAAAAATCATCGTTGATGGTATTACAAAGATACTTATAAAAATGCATAACAGTCTATGAAAAAGGAGAACTCATGGCTTATTGGCTTTTTAAATCTGAACCCCATAAATGGTCATGGGAGATGCAAAAGAAAAAAGGAGTTAATGGCGAACAATGGGATGGTGTACGCAATTATCAAGCACGTAACAATATGCGCACTATGAAATATGGTGATAAAGGTTTTTTTTATCACTCAAATAAAGGTTTAGAAATTGTAGGAATTGTAGAAATATGTGCTGAAGCACACCCTGATTCTACAAGTTCTGATCCACGCTGGGAATGTGTAGATATCCGAGCACTTTGTGACATGCCAACACCTGTTTCATTAAAACAAATCAAAGCCAATCCTAAACTAGCAAATATGGTGTTGGTCAAGGCCAGCCGCTTATCAGTACAACCCGTGACAGAAGAGGAATGGACAGAAGTCTGTTTGATGGGCAACCTTAAGAAGGAAATGCTTTTATCTTAAAGCAATAAATTTTATTCATTAATAATCCATTGATTTATAATGATAAATTACTGTTTTGCATGTTGAATAAGAGTCCCGAATATCGTAAGATTCTCCCATTTCAAATTTGTCCCATGTTGAATCAATTAAAACCACTTTCTTGCACATAAAAAGCGGGATGAGTGTGTGAATAAAAATTGTTAAAGAAAAGAGTGAAAATGGCTCTTATGAACCGTCTTAAGTGCTAAGGGCTGTCTCGAAATACCCACGAGCTGGCAAAGTGTGTGATCCGGCTTACTTGTTCATAAGCGTAAAGATGGGAGTGTTCGATGAATTTACCGTTAGACTCATATGAAAAAGCACTTCATATCGCACAAGGCATCCCTCTCTATTGATGTGTTTTCACGCTAAATACATAAATAGGATACTCTTCCTTATCATTTTTCATTCTGCACTCTTCTCAATATAAAATGCCCCAAAACTTCCCCCCTTCATTAGGTATTTTTTAGGCATTTCTAAAGGCAAGACTTACTCAACGATTATAATAAGCAACACCCACGAGCATCACACAGACCTCTTCGCACACAAACTCTACGAAAAAACAAAACTAAACGTGGATAAAAAAACAATAAAAATGACCGTGAAATTCTCCTAAACGGTGCATATCTGCTAGGTGTTGCACAGTTCTCTTCACGCTTAAAAAACGCATCATATTGAGTGTTCATTGTTCGCATGTTGGATGAGAGCCTCTCATGCCGCTGGATTCTCTCATTCCCAACCTGTTTATATTGAATCAATCAAAAGCTATTTGCTTGCATATTCTAAGCGGAGAAAGTCCCATATAGATAAAAAACGTGAAAGAAAGCACTAAAAATTCCTCTTATGAATCGTCTCAAGTGCCAAGAACTGTCCGCAACACCCACGAGCTGGCAAAGTGAATGATAGTGCTAGCTTGTTTCTCCATAAGCGTAAAAATGATGACACTCAATGGCTAAAACACATTCTAAAGCATAAAAAATGCTTCCAACCAATACGTAAAATACTCTGCAGACGGAAACACCTTCTTTTCGGCAAACAACCATAGAAATTATAAAAGTTTATTTTTTCAAAGACTTTTTTTTAATTTTCCTCTTTTAATTTTTCTTGCATGAAATCTCATTTTTCATGAAACTATATCAATCAGTGCATCAACATGCCTATAAGGAAAAACATGAACCAATACACTCTTTTAATCGTTGAAGGCGATGATCTACGCCCCATTTTAGTAGAACAATTGCAAATGCATCAAGAATTTAAAATTTCCCAAGCAAAAACAGCAGAAGCGGGAATGAGAATAATCCAAAAAGAAAATATTGATCTCACTATTTTGGGATTTCAACTTCCTGATCTTGATGGCTACAAAGCCGTTAAACAATTACGCACCCAAGGATTTCGTGCCCCCATTATCATGATAACAAATTATGATACAGACTGTGATAATATTTTAGATCTTGAAACAGGCGCCAATGATTATGTAACAAAACCCTTTCGCTTTGCAGTGTTATTGGCGAGAATTCGAGCACAGTTGCGCCAATATGAACAAAATGAAGACGCAACCTTTCATATTGGTCCCTATACTTTTAAACTAAGACAAAAACTTCTTCTTGATCAATGCAACAATAAAATCTGTCTCACAGAAAAAGAAGCAGCGATCCTTAAATGTCTCTATTATGCCAATGATAAAATTGTCAGCCGTGAAACATTGTTAGAACAAGTTTGGGGATATAATGAAAATATTATCACCCATACTTTAGAAACCCATATCTATCGTTTGCGACAAAAAATCGAAAACGATCCCTCCAATGCACAAATTCTCATAACAGATCAAAATGGTTACCGTTTAAATCTTTAATTCGAGATTTACTGTTTCAAAAATAATTTTAATATCCTAAATGAAAACAGAAACGAGATGAAAAAACCTTCGCATATAATTCGAATGCTATTACTTAGAACTTACTCTTATGACAAAATATATAACATTACGAATAAAAAACGAAATATTCCAACATGAGAACCAGAAACAAAAATGCTTTCAACTCTCACGATATACTTTGTAACTTCTGTTTCACATGCTTTTGTTCTTTCTAAAGTTTTTAATATGTTTCGCATATAAATAATCGTGATATCTTTTAGCAACATTCTTGATCATAACTATCATCTTTAGATGAGTGCTATTTATAATTATTTTTTTCAGAAAAACAGCTCCACGCATTGCTTTATCTCACATTCACTAACCTAACTTGAGAGATGTTTTTTATCTTTATAGTTTTCCTCCATTCTTTATGACTTTATCTCCTCTTAAGAGATTATATAATTCATGATATAACGCTAAATGTTTATCCTAACGATAAAGCCACTGAGCACCACCATCTTTACGCTTATAAAAGAACAAGCCAGCACCATCACACACTTATGTTAGATCTCGATGTTGCAGAGGAGCCCTTGATACTTGAGATGGTTCATAAGAAGCATTTTAATCATTCCTTGTACAGTTTTTACCACCATAAACCATATTATGCAAGATCCTTTGGACTCTGCTATTTTTATGCTTACGAAGATACCAGCATTTTTTCTTTTAAAATGTTTCCGCTATTCATGAAATATGGTTCGATATATAGATACTTGAGATTTTTATTCACATACCAATTCCACATATTAATGTACAAAAGAATATTTTTTAATTGTAAATGCAAAAAATTGAAATAAGAGAATCCTTTTATACTTGCGGTTCTTATGACAATGACAAAATGATTAATTATCTTTATAATTTAAAATATTTCTTGTCTGTGGTGATAAAGCAGGAATAAAAATACGTCGCGACTGACGACGCTGTACGAGCAGACCCTGATAAACACGTTTTTGTGCCTGACACATTAAGAGTCCACCAAAATAAGGCAAAAGATAGCGAGCAAATGGCTCGTAAAAAAATGAGAACAACCGCGAAAAATACCCCGTAGAGGGCATATAGTGTACAATTTCTTGTATTGGTCCAGAAATAAAATTTGTTTTTTCGAACAAACGAATAAGCTGTTGTTGACTATAAGGTTCGCCATAACCAAAGGGCGTAGTCGTATTGCGCGCCCAAAAGCCAGAGCGATTAGGAACAATAACGATCAAATGACCATTGGGTGCTAAAACACGCCATATTTCATTCAACGTTTCAAATGAATTTTCTGTATATTCTAATGCATGGACCAATAAAATACAATCAACTGACGCATCAGGAAGCGGCAAATCTTCTTCAAAAACAAGCGCTGTAGCAACTTTTTCAGCACAAGGCCAAGGCGAAACACCCTGAGCAGCAGGCATAAAAGCAAAACATTGTTGGGCACGTTCACGCAATACAGAAAGATAAGGAATCGCATAACCCAACCCCATAATCCGTTTATCCGTAAGATCAGGCCACCATAAATTTAATTGGTCACACAGCGTCTTTTGCACACGCAGCCCAAGTGCAGAAGCATAAAAATCTTTCAGCGTAACGATATCCAACTCAACATACCATGTAGAAACAAATTTCAAACATTACAGATTTTCATATATCCAACTTATATGGACTTCTGCTCTTTCTCCGCAATAGCGAACACTTCAATATTGCATATTTTAAACTTAAATGATTAAAAAATCAGTACAGCAGGATGATTATTGCCTTACAAGCACTTTAATCACTTTTTTGGAGATGAGCCCCATAGAGGTTCTTCATACACTGTTTTTGACATCAATTAAGAAAAAAGCCAACACTGATTAATTAAAATGAAGCAATCTTTCAAGATAGTTTTTTTCTTCTTCTGAAAGATGCTCTTTACCAAGACGTTTGCGAATTTCATCCAAAATCTGCCGCGTACGCATTTGATCACTTTCTTGTGGGAGTGCCTCGCCTTCTTGTTCTTCATCTGTTTTTGAAGAAAGTGGACGTCCTAACGGATCTTTAGGACCAGAATCAGCATTTTGATCATCTCCCGTTTCTTTAAGTGTTTCGCGCATTTTTTTCAAAACATTTTGTGCACCTTGCCTCAAAGATTCCAAAGCATCAGACTGATTTTGTATAGATACCTGATGATTTCCATTATCAAGAGCATTTTCCGCAGAATTCATTTTTTCTTCTGCCCTTTTCAATGCGCCCCCTGTTTCAAATCCTTGTTCTGATAATTCTTTTTCTAATGTTGATAATTCAGATTGCAATTCAGCTTGACGTTTTTTTAAAGATTTTTTTTGTGTTTCCGGTACATTTTCTCCGCGTTTTTGTTCCATCTCTAACTGATGTGTTTCATTGAGAATTTCTTGCTGACGACGCATTAAATCTCCAAGCTGGTCCATCTTTTCTTTCATTTGTGCAGATTGGCTTTTTTCTCCCTCATTTTGATTACCTTTTTGCACATGCAAATGATCAAGCGTCTGTTCAACTTCCGCCAAGAGTTGTTCAGCTGCTAAAGAAGAGCCTGTTTTAGCCATTTCCTCAATTAAATTTAGCTTTTCTTGTAATGTAGCTTCAGAAAGATTAGGACTTTTTGAGCTTTTAGAATTTTTAGAAACTTGACTATCCGGTGCTTTTTCAGCCAAAGCACGAATATACGCATCCATAGCTTGACGTAAATCTGCCATAAGCCGTTCAATTTCTGCCGCTGAAGCACCGTAACGCAATGCATCACGTAAAGCAGCTTGTGCTTGTTTTAACTTTTTTTGCACGGATTCAAGTTGATTGCCTTCAATACCCAAAGCAATTTGCCATAAATAATCCACCACATTGCGCAAATCCTCGTCTGTTTGTGCTAAAGAAAGTCTTGTCCACGCACTTTGTAGAACAATAAAATGCGATGCATTTTGCAACCCCTTTTCTGGACGCACAAGCAAAGCAGAAAGCATATCAAGTACCCGCTCTCGCGCTAAAGGATTAAGAGCTAATAAACGACGCAGTTCAACCACTGCGCGTGCAACAGGATTCGAAAAAACGCGCTGTGGTAATATCATAACAAAAGTTTTGCTACGTCCTTTCTGCCCCGCACCATCTTCTGCCACCAAAGTAATTTTGACTTGCGAACCCGCCCATGGATGCGCTGATATATCCTGCACCATTCGCATTTTCCCCTTTCCACCACGCGGAAGAAGAAGTTCTATTTCCGGAGCATTATAAAGAGAAGAAGCACTTTTATTCTGAGGAAGAAAAGGCTCTATTTCAACAAAAGCCTTTGTCACACCATAATCATCATCCACCACATATCGTAACTCCAATGATCCCGTTAAAATCCTCCCTGGTTTTTCCAACCAATGAATTGTTGGAAGCGTGTCCTTAATTATCTGCAAATGCCATTGCTGTTTTTTACGACGTGATGATACAAATAAATTTATTGAATGCTTTAAATGTGTTTCAAAATGAACAATTGGATCATTCAAAGCTGTTTGCTCCGTTTTCTCTGAAAACGAAATTTCCCTCCCATCTTCTACAGACTTTGCTTTTACTGTAATGCCAGCCCCATTGACAACACGCACAACAACATTACTCCCTTCAGGGATTTCTAGTTGTGTTTTCTCATCTTTTGTCAAATAAATCGGTGCCACACCGGTATAAGCAGGTGGTGTTACCCAAGCATCAATCCGCATGAGTTTTTCATCAACGACAGGACGAAAATCAAAGGCATCAGCCAAACGCCCCCCTTGTGAACCAAAAGAAAAACTAAAAGCGCACACAAAAAGAAGAGCACACAAAGCCCTCAAAGCTAAAGGATCATAATCCGCACTATTAAGAGAGATAAATCCAGTTTTTAAATGGTATAATTGCTTTGCCATTCGGCGTTGATGTTCACGCCAAATAACAACACTAAAATCTTCATCATTTTCAGAACATAAACGATCTGTCTGAATATTCAAAGGCTGGTGTTTAAGGCCATTGACACGTTCAAGACGGTGATCCACTTCCCGCATTGTGGGAAACCGAAAACCAATAAGAAAAAATAAACTTACCCCAGCACAAACAAGCATAGCCCCAAGTAAAAGCCAATGGAACCAATAGCCCAAAACGCCAAAAAGTCCCAACCAGCTAAACGAACAAAACAGACTAAGAACAAGGAAAAATGGTAATAACCGACCCCAGATCCGTTCCAATGAAAGGATCCCCCACATCAAAATGCGCACACACAAAAGCTTCATTGCAAAGCCTTTGATGTTTTTATTTTTCATAAACAAGCATTTATCCCCTTTTACCGTGGTGCATTAAGATCATAAACCCCATACAGAACAATTTCTAGAAAATAAATTGTTTCATCAAAGTTTAGTAAAAATAAGACCAAAAATATTTAATAATGCTCAATCTAATTTGGGCTCAATCCAATCAGGAATATGATCACATCCCATTAATTGCGCATAATCAAGACGTGGACGAATAACTGCATAACGCATATCTTGAACGAGAACTTCAGGGACCAGAAGTCTGCTATTATAAGTACTCGCCATCACGGCACCATAAGCCCCAGCTTGCGTAATTGCCAAAAGATCACTGGGTGCCAAAATTGGCAAGCAACGATCTAATGCTAAATAATCACCAGTCTCACAAACAGAACCCACAATATCTGCACGAATAAGGGAGGCGTCTTTTGCTGCTTGTTTCACAAGGACGACATTCTGCCAAGCATCATAAAGCGTTGGACGCATCAGATCATTCATCGCCGCATCCACAATAACAAAATTCCGCCCTTGCCCCTTTTTTAAATAGAGAACAGAGGTTACCAACACACCAGCTTGACCCACAATGCTCCGCCCCGGCTCCACCACAATATTAATCCCTAAAGGAGCAATATGCTTCTTTACCAGCGCGGCATAATCAAAAGGGGAGGGTACGGTATGTTGTTCACAACCATAGGCAATACCAAGCCCGCCACCAATATCTATATGCGTTATTGCATAACCATCACTCCACAATTGACGCACCAAATCTACGATAATAATAAACGCCTCCTCAAACGGCTTTAAATCACAAATTTGACTGCCAATATGCATATCAATACCGCAAACCTGCAATCCAGGCAAAGAGGACGCTCTTTTATAAGCCTCTCTTGCCAACAACAAGGGAATACCAAATTTATTTTCAGATTTTCCTGTTGTAATTTTCTTATGGGTCTTTGCATCAACATCTGGATTAATACGCAATGAAACACGTGCTATTTTTGAAAGTGCAACAGCGCGTTGCGATAACTGTTCAAGTTCCGGCTCTGATTCAACATTAAAACAATAAATATTCTGAGAAAGAGCAAAATCTATCTCTCTCACGGTTTTACCAACCCCAGAATAAACAATACAATGCGCCGGAATACCAACAGCAAGAGCACGCCGTAATTCACCTTCTGAGACCACATCAGCTCCCGCTCCATTGTTAGCTAAAAGCCGCAAAACTGCTTGATTAGAATTCGCTTTAACCGCATAAGCAATCAGACTGGGCATCCCTTGAAATGCTCTTTGATAGTCCTTAAAATGTGTAACCAATGCATTGGCTGAATAACAGTAAAAAGGAGTTCCCACCTCCTGTGCAAGCGTAGCAAGTGAACACCCCTCAGCATAAAGTATACCTTGATGATAGGAGAAAAAATCCACACTTGCCTCCTACTTTATCAAACGATCAAGAATAAAAGGTTTATCATCTTCACTTTTAGCAACAGATGTTCCCTGCCTAGGTTTTTCCACACTTGTAGGAGGCATCTCCAATGATCCTTTACGCCCACACCCAACGACACCAAAGCCCCCAAAAAGGACAACCATCAACCCCTTTATTATAACTTTCATTAGTCCTCTTTCCTCATCTTGCTTTCTTTTTTACTTTTAAAATACAATTATTCAAGCGCTCACGAGACGCTTTTTCCAATATGCAATTTGCCGAAGAACCTCTGAAGGTGCTGTTCCCCCAAAGCTTTTACGACTTTCAACAGATTTTTCAACGGTCAAAACATCAAAAAGTGTCGCATTGACATCAGGACAAATTGCTTGAAGTTCATCTAATGATAAATCATGAAGGCGACACTTTTTTCTTTCTGCCAATGCCACAGCACGCCCTGTTATGTAATGTGCTTCACGAAAAGGAATCCCTAATTCACGGACAAGCCAATCAGCAAAATCCGTAGCTGTTGCATACCCTAAATCCGCTGCTTGTTTCATGGCTTTTTTATTCACTTTCAAATCAGCAATCATCCCTGTCATTGCTGCGAGTGATAATTTCAAACTCAAAGCCCCATCAAATACATATTCTTTATCTTCTTGCATATCCTTTGAATAAGCAAGCGGTAATCCTTTCATCACCGTTAACAATCCCATAAGCGAACCATTCAATCGACCTGCTTTCGCTCGTACTAACTCTGCCGCATCCGGATTTCTCTTTTGTGGCATAATAGACGAACCCGTTGAAAAGGCATCTGACAAATGAATAAAACAAAACTGTTCACTTGACCAAAGAATTATTTCTTCCGCCAAACGCGAAAGATGCATCGCACAAAGAGCACCAGCACTTAAAAACTCCAATGCAAAGTCACGATCAGACACACTATCAATTGAATTGCGTGTAGGTTCCCGAAAGCCTAGTGCTTGTGCTGTCATAAAGCGATCAATCGGAAAACTTGTTCCTGCCAAAGCAGCAGCCCCTAAAGGCGATTCATTCATTCGCTCAAGAGCATCACGCATTCGCGATAAATCTCGACCGAACATTTCAACATAAGCCATCATATAATGGCCCAATGTTACAGGTTGGGCTAATTGTAAATGCGTAAAGCCCGGCATAAAGGTATCAACATGTTGTTCTGCGCGAATAAGTAATTGCTCTATCAATCCTTTTAAAGCTTGTGCTATCTTTTGCGTTGCTTCACGTACCCACAAGCGAAAATCAACAGCAACTTGATCATTGCGTGAACGCGCCGTATGCAAACGCCCTGCTACAGAACCTATCAATTCACTCAACCGCGCTTCAATATTCATATGAATATCTTCAAGCTTTCGTGAAAAAACAAATTTACCGTCTTCAATTTCTTGGCGAATAAGTTTCAAACCATGAACAATTTTTTCATAATCTGATTGTGAAATGATTTTCGTTTGCGCTAACATAGCCGCATGAGAAAGAGAACCTTCAATATCTTGTCGATAAAGTTTTTGATCAAAATCAATAGAGGCATTAATTTCTTCCATAATTGCAGCAGGACCTGCCGTAAACCGACCACCCCATATTTGGTTCTTTAACTTCTCATCTGTCATATTCTGAAAACACCCATCCAAAGGACAAAATTATGATTTTTCAAATTTTCATCAGCGAAAAAAACAATAAAAAAAGGCAACTCTCCCTTGCATTCTTTATCATTGCATTGAGTTTATACGCAACCATAAACTACGATACTAAAAGAGAGTTTTTTCTTTTCAATTTCATTTCAGCAGCACAAGCACAAGAAATAAACACTGATAAAGCACGAGCAGAAAAAATGATGGCGATACGAAAAGCAGCAAAAGGCTTTTTTAGCCACATACGATTTGCTGATACACCCTCGGATATGAATAAACTCTCTTTCAAGGATATTCTAGGAAAAGAGCGTACACTCAGCGAATTTACCGGAAAACCAATGCTGGTCAATCTATGGGCTATTTGGTGTGCACCTTGCCGCACAGAAATGCCCGAACTTGCGCAATTAAAACGTGAATTAGGTGGAGAAAACTTTGATGTCATAGCGATTAATATCGATAAAACTGCTTCTCCTGAAAAAATTCAGCAATTTTTACGAGATATTCATTCAGATAATTTGCTTTACTATCGCGATGAAACAATGGATATTTTCAATAATGTTAGAAAACAGGGGCTTGCTTTAGGACTCCCCATTACATTGCTCATTGATAAAGAGGGATATCTCATTGCTTCCTTCAATGGTGCAGCTCCATGGGCCAATGACGATGCCAAAACACTTATAAAAGCAGTGATTAAAGAAGCCCTATAACTTTAATAACCGCGTCTTTTTAAACGTTGTATAACAAGATCCAGTGCTGACAAAAAAGCAGAACGGTCTTTACGAGAAAAAGGACGGGGACCACCTATTATACTGCCCTGTCCACGCAAATCTTCCATCAAATTGCGCATCGCCAAAGCCTGACCAATTGAATTTACATCAAAAATACGCCCCGTTGGCGAAAGACAAAAACCCCCAGCTTGCACAACCCTTGCTGCTAAAGGAATATCACTGGTAATAACGATACTCGCCTCATGCACATGTTCTACGATCCAATCATCAGCACCATTGAATTCACCAGCAACGACTACTCTCTCAATGAGCGCTTCATCTGGAAGGAACAAAGAACGATTTGCCACAACAAATGTCTTAAGCTGATAACGATTCATCACACGATAAACTTCATCTTTTACGGGACAAGCATCCGCATCAACCAACAAAGTAATGGCAAGTTTTATTCCTCTATCTATCTTTTGATTTTCGTACGATCTACTGTTTTTTTCATTCATCGAAGAGAGCGCCAATAGTTACGATAAAACATTATTGCGGCGTTTATTTCACCTCCCAAAATAAAAATTGCGCTTAAGATGTAAAGAAAAATAATGGCAACCATAATAGATGCTAACCCCGCATAGGTTGAAATATAATCAAACATCGTCAAATATTGTGCAAAAGCAAGAGAAGCCATAAACCATACAAACATTGTCACCACGATTCCTGGTAAAATATCTATAAATTTCCGCTGTCCTGCTGGAAGCCATTTATGAACAATCAAAAGACTGATAAACAAAATAACGACTGCAACTGTATAACGCCATAAACGAATAACACCAATGTATTCAGTCATAAAAAAAGAATGATTTTGCATAATTTTGGTCAGCAAAGGCGCCAGAATCAATAAAAAGCTAATCATAACAAGACCAAAAGCTCCAAGGATTACAAAAAACAGACTTTGAAAACGACAAAACAACAAACTCCGTCGATCAGTAACACGGTAAGCTTTATTTAAAGCCGTACGCAAAGCCTCTATCCCATTAGAAGCAAAATAAGCCGCTCCAATGACAGAAAGCGTCAACACACCTCCTCGATGAATGGTTAAAACATTGACAATTTCCTGAGATAAAGGCTCTGCAATAACATCAGGCAATAACTGCACCAGTGCTTTAATTTTTTGCGGTGTATAGGTAAAAGCACCTAGAAAACGAGCAAAAGATGTTCCAAAAATAAAAAAAGGGAAAAATGCTAAAAGCCCCGATAGCGCAACATGGCTTGCAAAAGCACTCCCATTATCACGCCAATAATGACTTACTGCGTCACCAAAAATACGATAGCTATACCAAAAGATATTTTTTAACAAAACTCAATACTTTCTGGTAAAACTCTTCCTCAGTCTATTTCAAGTTTTATAAAAATCATCAAAACTCTGCAAATAAACATTTTGCAATGTTGCAATATAAAGGTCAATAATCAATACGGTCAAGCCCGACTTTATACCAAAACAAAAACAATAACCCACTCTATGAAGTTCTACAACGACTTCATTTTTTTGTTACTTCTACAGATCAGTAACCTCTTCTGTACATCACATGCCCTATAGAGAACTAAGCAAGATGATCGTGCACACATAAAACCTTTTGAAGTCATGGTTATCTGTATCGAAGCAATCGCCACTCTTTTTTATTGCAATCTATGACTGAATAAAGAAAAAACTTCTTATCGATTTCTAGAAAAAACCAACGAAATTCAACAACCCCCCTTGCTTTTATTCACCCTTTTTTAGAAACACTCTGACGTCCAAAATCAGGAGCATCAATTTCCTGTCCGGCATCAATAATATTGCGACGTACAGCACGCGTACGCGTAAAAAAATTAAACAGTGTTTCACCATCCCCTAAACGAATTGCCTGTTCTAAAAAAGCAAGCCCTTCACTAAAACGACCCAACATTTCTAAAATAGCATCTTTATTATGCAAACAAATATCCCGCCACATAACGGGATCAGAAGAGGCCAAACGCGTAAAATCACGAAAACCAGAAGCAGAATAAGCAATCACTTCTGAATTTGTTACTTTTTCTAAATCACTCGCTGTCCCAACAGTATTATACGCAATTAAATGTGGTAAATGCGAAACAATAGCCAAAACAAGATCATGATGCTTAGGCTCCATCTTTTTGACACGCGCACCACAAGCTTCCCAAAACGCTGTTAATTGTGCGACAGCAGCAACATCGCTATCTGCAAAAGGCGTTAAAATACACCAGCGATTGATAAACAAATCAGCAAAACCAGCGTCTGGACCTGAATATTCCGTTCCAGCAATAGGATGCCCTGGAATAAAATGAACCGTTTTGGGCAATAAAGGTGCCATTTCTGTAATAACCAATTCTTTTGTAGAACCAACATCACTTACAATCGCCCCAAGTTTTAAATGATCACGAATGGTTTTTGCCACTTCTGCACTAGCCCCAACAGGAACAGAAAGAATAACCAAATCTGCTCCTTCAACAGCTTTTGCATTATCTGTCGTATAAAAGTCCCCAAGCTCCAATTCACGCGCTCTTTTCAGGGTTTCTGTACGACGTGTTGCAATAGAAATCTGAGCTGCAAGATTTTTCTTTTTAATCACTCTTGCTAAAGAAGACCCAATCAGACCGATCCCAATGAGTGCTATTTTTTCAAACTGAATATGGAGCATCTTTCACCTTCAAAGATTCTTTGCAAATGGCAATAAAGACAATCGTAAAATCACAATTTTCTTGTTTGTTTGTTCACGAGTTATGCGTAAAATATTAAAAAATGACAACTAGGAAATAAAGAATAACGCAATTTACCAATTATCATCTGCACAAGCTGACAACAGATCACTTTACCTAGAAAACACATAAAAAATAAATGACGAGAAATCTAACATCACGCTCTAAAGCTCCCTCTTAATTACTGATCAAAGCGCATCACCGAAACAAAATAAAATGCACTCTCAATTAGGATAATAACGACTCTACATAAAATCCCATCAGTTTACTTTATCTTACTAATTTACTCACAAAAAAACACATCAAAAGCGTAAGCAGACACTAACTCTTCTCCAATTATCCCGATACGTTCATTAATTTGTACATTAGACCTATATAAAAACGTATTACGCCTCCACCTACAACATCAACATAAGTTTCGCGAATATTGAAAACACCGTAAAACAACGCATACCAACAGATACCATTAAAAACATTTTCCTCTCCCGATTCCGGATACCATAAATCAAATAAATATGAGAAAAACACGCCCTCTCAATAAAGAAAAAGTTTGATAACAAAAACACCGAATATCCCTTTAATGGAATCACACCCCTCACGTAAAATAGAACGCCCTTAACAGAATAAATTTGGATTACAAATTCATGGGTTTGTTTTAAAAGGCATCTCGCTCCCTAGCCTATCTCACGACAGTGTTCATAAATGTTATAACTATAATCTATTAAGCACGACCCTCTTCACACTTAATAAAACACTATCATTATATTTTCCTACCCCCAATGTTGCAAAAAACCTTGGAATTTGAGAGCATTCATAAGAGGCATTTTTAGTGCTTTCTTGTACAGTTTTTATCCACACGCCCCCCCACTTATGATGTGCAAAAGACATTGTTCTGATTGATTCAATATGAAAAATAATAAACTATTAATAATAAACAATGGCTAGCTCTGTTTATGAGACACATTCATTGCTAAGATTATCATCTCTGTATCAAACATAAAAGTTTCCCCATAGGTGCTGTCGTTTTCATCATAATCTATTTTGACTTTCTCCTCATCCCAAGAAAATTCTTAATTCATACCGATCTGCAAACAATTCATTTTCTTGTCTAAAAGATTCCTCTAGCTCACTATTTTATGTGATTCAATTAATCTATAATACATTGATTTATAAATATAATTATTGTTTTCAGTTTAAATCATAACTTCGAATACTGTAAAATTCTTCCATCACAAACCCTCTTATCAATTAAAATCTCTTGTCTACACGTCACAAGAAGACATGTGAGCAAAATGATGAAAAACGCTCTCTAATGCTAAAAACTGTAGCAACATTAGAGACTAGCAAAGTATATAATGAGTGTCGACTTGCACTTTTATTAAGCGTAAAGATAAAGTTGCTCTATGGGTTTTATATTCTTCACAAGGAACTTTACTTCTACACCATTCATAAACACCGACGCGAAATAGATATGACGCGCATTGAAAAATATTTCTAAGAAAGCGTATGAATCTACCATACAAGTGTCTTCTTTTGTTTGAGACACTCTGTTTTACATGGGGGTGTTACTCCATTAAGACTCTATGAACCAACCTAATATTCACCACATCCCCACACAAAAAACACCGAATGCGTAAAATTTCACCTGAGCCTTATATTACTAACCTAAAGAACAGTGTTTTGCGGCACAATAAGATAATAAAACTGTATCAAGATTGTCTTTTGAAGGAAAGTTTTTATCAAACTTTAAAGCTCTTAAAACGCCTCCTCAAAAATAGCGTTCCTTTAACCTCTACCTGATAACGCAAAAGCTGTAATTGCTGAAAATGCTTCTGTATTGTATTTAAAATAAAAAATCATAATATTTTTAAAACACTAAGCAGCCATCTGGCGTCGTGCAATAATTGTAAGCCCTAACAAAACTTGACGAATGATAGCTTCACCCAAAAGCGGATTTTTACGGCTGTCTAAAACAGCACTCTGAATTCTTTCCATCGCATAAGAAATTTGTTCTAACTTCCAATATTTTAAAGCTTGTTCAACGGTTTTTTTCCGTTGAAAAAAAATAGGAGGACGTGCTTGAGAAACCACCGTAAAAGGCGATTTTCCTTCAATCTCTACCTGATAACGCAAGAGCTGTAATTGCTGAAAATGCCTCTGTGCTGTACTTAAAATAAAAAAAAGCGTCCCATGCAATGCTGCATGTCGGTTAAAATGCGCTTCAAAGCCTGATATATCGCCCAATAAAAGAGCATCAATGACTTCATCTTGAGAAAGAACACTTACATCACTTACAACAGCTTTCACATCTTCAAGAGTAATATGAACATTTTCAGCGTAAAGACAAAGCTTCTCTAATTCACCGCGAGACACAAGACGATCCGCCCCTAAACTTTCATGCAACCATCTACGTGCATCCAAAGAAAGAGTCTTCTTAAACTGTCCTAAAACCTCATCAATTAAACTGTCAAGAGAACGCATATCATCAGCAAAACAAGGCAAAGCCATTGCTTTTGACGCTGTTTCAACAACATTGCGCAACCCTGTTCCTTTTTTTAAATCTCCTGCCTCAATGAGAATAAAACAAGCTTCTGGTGGCTTCTCAATTAAAAGCTTTAAAGCAGCAAGAAAACCTTTTTGGTTAGCCGCATTAGAGATCCATATCAAACGATCTCCCCCAAAAAGCGATAACGTACGCGCTTCATTTTCCAAACGTGCAGGATCTTTATCAATTTCACCAGCATCCAAACGAACTGTTGAAAATGGATCTTCTATTGCCACCCGTGTAAGCTTAGCAAAATGTTGTGCACGCTCACAAATCAGTCCACGATCCGTTCCATAAATGAGAACAATAGGAAAAGCACGTGAAAAACGCGTTAGAAATTGATCAACTTCATGTGCTTTTTTCTGAGCCACATTATTAACCTATTAACAGTTCATCATCATCAAGAACTTCCCCGCGAACTTTCTGAAACATGCCAATTAAATCATTGACATCCAAGCCCTTACGCTCTTCATGACAGACATCCAAAATCACTTTTCCACCATGCAACATCAAGGTACGATTGCCATAATCAAGAGCCTGACGCATAGAATGAGTCACCATGATAGTCGTTAATTTTTTCTCTTCAACGATTTTTTCAGTCAATCGCATCACAAAATCAGCCATTCCAGGATCAAGTGCTGAGGTATGTTCATCAAGCAATAAAACATCCGCATGTGCTAATGTTGCCATCACAAGACAAACTGCTTGGCGTTGCCCACCTGATAAACTATCCATAGGATTATGAATATATGCTTCAAGACCAATGCCTAATTGAGCAATTTTTTCTCGAAAAAGTTGCCGTTTTTCATGATTTAAAGCTGAACGCAAACCACGACGACTTCCTCGAAGAGCAGCAAGAGCCAAATTTTCTTCAATTGTTAAAGAACCACAACTTCCCTCTAAGGAATCTTGAAAAACACAAGCAATCTTTCCCGCACGTTCACTGACTGATTGCCTAGAAACATTTTGTCCATTAATAACGACTCTTCCTGTCGAGGGAAGCGTTGCACCTGCCAAAACACTAAGCAAAGTGGATTTACCAGCACCATTTGAACCAATAACCGTAACAAAACTACCCTGCTCAATTTTGAGGTTAATATCAATTAAAGCCTGTTTTTCCAAAGGCGTTTGCGGTTTAAATGTGACCCCAACATGAAACAACTCAATCACGTTTACGCCTCCTCCAATAACGTGGCACAATAAGAGTTAAAACAACCAACAGCGAAGTAATCAACTGAAGATCTGTCGATGTATCAATACCAATGCCATTTGCTTCAAATGCAAATTGCACCGCTACACGATAAAGCACAGACCCTACAATACAGCTGATTATAATCCAAAAAATATTGCGCGTACGAAAGAGAGTTTCACCGATAATCACGGCTGCCAATCCAAAAACAATTGTTCCAATTCCACCAGTAATATCTGTTGCAATCGCAGTTTGAATATAAAGAGAACCACCAAGTGCCACACAGGCATTAGAAAGCCCCATTCCAAAATATATCAATGCTGATGTATGGACACCTTGCGCCGTCGCCATGCGTGGATTAGCGCCCATTGCACGCATAGCAAGACCAATTTCACTTTCCAAAAAGCGCCAAATCAAAAACGCCATAACGAGCAATACAATACCAACGAAAAGAGGACGCACAAAAATATCAGACAAACCAAACAGATTATAAAAGGGCGTTAACGCCGTATCAGCAAGTGCTAAATTAACATTAGACCCTCCCATAATTCCCATAATACGAAGATTAACTGTATAAAGTGCTGACATTGTTAAAATAGAAGCTAAAAGATTCAAAATGCCAAAACGCAAATTCAATAGAGCTGTTAATAAACCAGCCGCCATACCTGCACAAAAAGCGCATGCCATAGCTGTCCATGCGTTAAAACCTAAGAGAATCAAAACACCACAGACACAGGAACCAAGAAGAAACGAGCCATCAACCGTTAAATCAGGAAAATCTAAAACCCGAAATGAAAGATAAACCCCTATAGCAACAAACGCATAAATAAGGCCTAATTCCACAGCGCCAGAAAACGCAAATATATTCATGTAAAGACAATCCCCATGAAAACTTAACGTATTTTTATTGTATCAACACTCTATCAATAAAAGTTATTGAATCACTTTTGTTGCACGATCAATAACTGCCTGCGGAATAACAATCCCTGCTTTTTTAGCTGCTTTCAAATCAATTCGAATGTCATTATTAGCCGCCTGCACAACATCAATATCACCAGGCTTTTCACCCTTTAGAATACGTACAACCAATTTCCCAGCATCAACCCCTACATCATAGAAATTCACACCTTGCGTCATAAAAGGCCCGCGCCCGATAGTATTAGCATCAACAGTAAATACAGGCATATTGGCTTCCTCTGAGACCTTTATTGCACCTTCTAAAACAGATAAAATCGTATTATCAGCAGGAACAAAAATAATATCGACCTTACCGATTAAAGCGCGTGTTGCTGCCTGAACATCTGAAGGTTTTGGTGCCGATGAAGGAATGATTTCAATTCCTGCTTTTTTTGCTACATCCTTTAATACCTTAAGTGTCGAAACAGAATTTGCCTCAGAAGCATTATAAAGGTAACCAATTTTTTTCAAATCTGGTTTTACTTCTTGTAAAAGTCTAACACTTTCTGCAACATCTATACGATCCGAACTCCCTGTCATATTACCGCCAGGTTTGGTAAGCGAAGAAACGATTTTAGCTCCGATAGGATCAGAAATTGCTGCAAAGACGATAGGAATTGTTTTTGTTGCCGCAAGCATCGTTTGTGCTGAAGGCGTGGTAATTGCGACAATAACATCGGGTTTATCACCAACAAATTTACGTGCAATTTGCGTTGCTGTTGAAATATTACCCTGCGCTGATAAAAAGGTAAGGTGAAAATTTTCACCTTGCTTATAACCATTTGCTGCAAGCACATCTTCCACACCTTTACGAACAGCATCCGCAGCAGGATGGACCATAATTTGCGTTATTGCAACTTTAACGTGTTTAACTTGGTCATCGGCCTTTGCAACACTGTTCATCATAAAAACAGTTGCAATGATAATCCCTAATATATTTATTCTCTTCAACATTATACTCCACCCCTCTCCATGCAAAAATTAAAAAAGGAATAATTTATTACTGAAGAATTTTCTAAAATCAATCTTTATTTCATTTTATTTAAACATGGACAAAATAAATCAAACTAAAATGATATTTTTTTGTTGCAATTCGTAGAAGCCTACGCCATACAGACAAGACATATATCGAATCGGTAAGCGGGTGTAGCTCAGGGGTAGAGCACAACCTTGCCAAGGTTGGGGTCGTGGGTTCGAATCCCATCGCCCGCTCCATTGAATTTTGTATTTATTCGTTCTTGTGTGGAGTTATAGCTTGTCATCGGTTGTTGTAGCTTGCCAGCGGTTTTTGTATATTTTGCCACTAGGTTTTGTACCAATTTATTTTTTCTCAAAGAGTTTTTAAG